>NZ_JBEXQG010000013.1:168208-177961 GCF_040612485.1 Streptomyces sp. NPDC006385 | reverse complement strand
GGCGTGGGGGGCCGACCCTTGTGCGCTCACAGCCGTCACCGTCCTGCGCCCGACCGGGGGAGCGGGCCGGACGCAGGACGGCTGCGCCACGCGGCGCGGTAGGCGAGTCAGGGCGCTACCACTGTCCATCGCCGCGGGGCATCGGATTCCGCACGTCCTCGGTGCCGGCCCGATCACCGGACGACCTCGACCGCGTGCCGTATTGTGGTACGCCGTGCTAGAATCTGGCACGAGCATGCCCGCGGCTCCGGGAGGGAGTCAAGAGGTGAGAACGAGAAATCCACAGAACCCGCGAGGCGTCGGATGGAAATGAAGAGTGTCACCAGGTCGCTGCGCATCCTGGAGGCGGTCGCCCAGCACCAGCCGGTGACCGTCGGCGAGCTGACGAAGATCTTCGGCCTGCCCAAGTCGACCGTGCAGCGGACGCTGGTGACCCTCAACGAGGCGGGGTGGCTGCGGGCCAACCGCCGGGACACCACCCGCTGGGAGGTCGGTGCCAGGGTCCTGGCCGTACGGCCCGCCGCGCTCCAGGGCTCCAGCCTGTTCGCCGCCGCCCGCGAGCCGATGGTCCAGCTGCGCGACGCGTTGAACGAGACGATCCATCTGTCGGTGCCGGACGCCCTGCACGGCATGGTCGTCGTCGACCGCGTCGACTGCGACCATCCCGTACGGACCTTCCACGCCATCGGCGACACCTCACCGCTGCACGCCACGGCCACGGGGCACGCGGTGCTCGCCCATCTGCCGAAGTGCGAGGTCGACGAGTTCTCGGCCGGCGTGCTGGAGGGCTACGGCGAGGAGACCATCACCGACCCGGCGGAACTGCGCGCCGAGCTGCGCCGCGTCAGGGACCGCGGATACGCCGTGAACCACAACCAGTTCCGGCCGGGCGTCTGCGCCATCGCCGCCCCCGTCCTGGACGGCGACGGCATGCCGCTGGCCGCCGTCGCCGCCTCCATGCCCGACTCCCGCTTCGACCCCGCCCGGCTGCCCGACCTGGCCCGCCTGGTGACGACCGCGGCCTCGGAGATCACGGCCCGGCACCTGGGCTGACGGCGGGCCGGGCTGGCGAAGCGGGCGCGGGAGACCGGGGTACGACAGCCGCATCACCGGTCCGCCCCGCCGCCGGCAGCACTCCGCCCCCGGCCACCCCTACGGATGTACAGCGCCCCGCACAGCAGACCACGACAACCGCGCACGCCCTGGCGTGCGGCCGACGCCGATCAGACACCGGTCAGGCGCCGGCCGGGGGGGACGGACACCGAGGTGCGGGCGCCGAGGGGGTGCCGCACGCGCATCAATGCCCCTCGCCCGGCCGGGAGGCGATCGGCCGGGCGAGGGGCAGTCTGCGCTGCCGCGACGGGGCGTGTCAGGGCATGGTCGGCGTCATCCCACCGGGACCGCGAGGTACTGGTACTCCAGGAACTCGTCGATCCCGACCCGGCCGCCCTCGCGGCCGAGCCCGGACTGCTTGACGCCGCCGAAGGGCGCGGCCGGGTTGGACACCAGGCCGGTGTTGACGCCGACCATGCCGACCTCCAGCCGCTCGCTCACCCGCAGGGACCGGTCGAGGCCCTCGGTGAAGACGTAGCCGACGAGCCCCCAGGGGGTGTCGTTGGCCCGGCGGACCACCTCGTCCTCGTCGTCGAAGGTGAGGATCGCGGCGACGGGGCCGAAGATCTCCGTGCCCATCAGACGGCTGTCGGGCGCTACGTCCGCCAGCACGGTCGGCGGGTAGAAACAGCCCGGCCCTTCCGGCGTACGGCCGCCGACCAGCACTTGGGCGCCCCGCTCCACCGCGTCGGCGACCAGTTCCTCGACCTTGGCACGTCCGGCCCTGTCGATCAGCGGGCCGACGTCGACGCCGTCCCGGGTGCCCGGACCGACGACCAGCGCGCCCATCCGCTCGGCCAGCCGCCGCCCGAACTCCCGCGCCACCGACCGGTGCACGAAGAAGCGGTTGGCGGCCGTGCACGCCTCGCCCATGTTGCGCATCTTGGCGACCATCGCCCCGTCGACGGCCTTGTCCAGGTCGGCGTCCTCGAAGACGATGAACGGCGCGTTCCCGCCCAGTTCCATCGATGTCCGTACCACCGCGTCCGCGCTCTGGGCCAGCAGCAGCCGGCCGACGGCCGTGGAGCCGGTGAAGGAGAGCTTGCGAATCCGCCCGCCGCGCAGGAGCGGTTCGCACACCTCCCCCGCACGGGAGGTGGTGACGACGTTCAGCACGCCGTCCGGCAGCCCGGCCTCCTTGAGGATCGCGGCGAGAGCCAGGCTGGACAGAGGGGTCTGCGGGGCCGGCTTGAGCACCATCGTGCAGCCGGCGGCGACCGCCGGGCCGATCTTGCGGGTGCCCATGGCCAGCGGGAAGTTCCACGGGGTGATCAGCAGACAGGGGCCGACCGGGCGGCGGCCGAGCAGCACACGGTTGCGGCCGTCGGGCAGGACGCCGTAGCCGCCGTCGATACGGACGGCCTCCTCGGAGAACCAGCGGAAGAACTCGGCCGCGTACGCCACCTCGCCCCGGGCCTCGGCGAGCGGCTTGCCCATCTCGGACGTCATCAGGTGGGCGAGCTCGTCGGTGCGCTCAAGGATGATCTCGTGGGCGCGGCGCAGGATCTCGCTGCGCGCCCGGGGCGCCGTACGGGCCCACTCCTCCTGCGCCTGCACGGCCGCTTCCTCGGCGAGCCGGGCGTCCTTGGGGCCCGCGTCGGCCACCTGGCAGAGGATCTCGCCGGTCGCGGGGTCGTCCACGGGCAGGGTGGCGCCGTCAGCGGCGTCCACCCAGGCACCGCCGATGAACAGCTGCGTGGGTGTGTCGGTCATGAGGTCTCTCCTGGTTGATCGGGTCGATCGGCGGCGGGGTCGAGCAGTTCCGCGAGATGCAGGGCGCGGATGCCCCGGTCCCCGGCGAGGTGGTCGATCTGGGTGGCGCAGCTGAAGCCGTCGGCCACGACGACGGTCGGGACGTCCTGGTCGATGCCGTCGAGGCGGGGCCTCAGGGCCAGGTCGGCGACGGCCATCGAGGTGTCGTAGTGCTGCTCCTCGAAGCCGAAGTTCCCGGCGAGTCCGCAGCAGCCCTCGGCCTCCTCGACCTTGCCCACGCCGAGCTTGCGCAGCAGGTCGCGGGGGTGACGGCTCTTGAACGTCGCGTACTCGTGGCAGTGGGTCTGCAGGACGACGTTGTCCGGCAGGTCGGGCGGGGTCCACTCCGGCGCGGCCAGGTCGCTCAGCGCGCCGGTGAGGGTGTGGACGCGGGCCGCGACGCGCTCGGCGGCGTCGGTGCCGAGGAGTTCGGGCACGTCGCGTCTGAGGGCGGCGGCGCAGCTCGGCTCGGCCACGATGATCGGCCGGTCGTCGCCGTCGTCCAGGGCGGCGACCGTACGGGCCATGATCCTGCGGGCGACGGACAGCTGGCCGGTGCTCACCCAGGTCAGTCCGCAGCACAGGCCGGCCTCGGTCGTGCAGGGGACACCGGCGTCGGCGAGGACCCGGCTCGCGGCGCCCGCGACCTCGGGACGGAAGGCGCGGGTGAAACTGTCGACGAACAGCACGGCCTTCGCCGGTACGTCGGGCCGCGCCGCCCGCAGGACCCTGCGCAGGGCTCGGCGGGAGGCGAAGGCCGGGATGGCGCGCTTGAGGGTCACCCCGCCCAGGCGGGCGAGGAGCCTTCCGGCCGGCCCCCGCAGGAGGGCGTTGACCGGGCGGGCGGCGTATCCGGCGAGGGCGGAGGTCAGGGGCAGCCAGCCCAGCGAGTAGTGGGAGCGGGGCCGGAGCCTGCCCTTGTAGTGCTGGTGCAGGAACTCCGCCTTGTACGTGGCCATGTCGACGCCGACCGGGCAGTCGCTGGAGCACGCCTTGCAGGACAGGCACAGATCGAGGGCGTCCTTGACCTCGGTCGAGCGCCAGCCGTCCTGGACGGTTCCGCCGCGCACCATCTCCTGGAGGAGGCGGGCCCGGCCCCGCGTGGAGTCGTTCTCCTCGCCGGTGGCCCGGTAGCTCGGGCACATCACGCCGCCGGAGTCGCTGCGGCAGCGGCCGACACCGACGCAGCGGCGTACGGCCCCGGCGAAGCCGTCCTCGTCGTGCGGGAAGGAGAAGAGGGTGTCGACGGGCCGGATCTGGTGGAGGGCCAGGTCGGTGTCGAGCTTCGCCGGCGCCACGATGACGCCCGGGTTCAGCAGCCCCTCGGGGTCGAAGACCTGCTTGAAGCCGGCGAAGGCGCGGATCATGCGGTGGCTGTACATGACTTCCAGCAGCTCACCGCGCGCCCGGCCGTCACCGTGCTCGCCGGACAGGGTGCCGCCGTGCTCGACGACGAGCGCGGCCGCCTCGGACAGGAAGCGGCGGGTCGCGGCCCGCCCGGCATCCGTGGCGAGGTCGAAGTCGATGCGGACGTGGACACAGCCGGCGCCGAAGTGCCCGTAGAGCACGCCGGTCAGCCGGTGCGCGGCCAGGAGCCCGCGGAAGTCCCGCAGGTAGGCGGCCAGGTTCTCGGGCGCGACCGCCGCGTCCTCCCAGCCCGGCCAGGACTCCCCGCCGTCGACGAGGCGTGCGGCGAGACCGGCGCCGTCCTCGCGCACCCGCCACAGCGAGCGCCGCTCGGCGTGGCTCCGCACGACCCGCCCGCCGGTCATCCGGCCCGCGGCCTTGAGCACGTCCAGCAGTTCGGCGGCCCGGCGGTCGACGTCCGCCTGGTCGTCCCCGTCGAGTTCGACGTACAGCCAGGCACGCCCCTCGGGCAGCCCGGTGACGGAGTCGGGGCCGCGGCGGGCGCGCATGGTGGCGACGATCGCCTCGTCCATGCCCTCCACCGCGGTGGGGTTCCACTTCAGGATCTCCGGCACGTCCTCGGCGGCGTCGACGACGTCCTCGTAGCCGAGGGTGAGCAGCGTGGTGGCCTGTGCGGTCGCCACCAGGCGGACCGTCGCCGCGGTGACGACCGCACAGGAGCCCTCGGTGCCCACCAGCGCACGGGCCATGTCGAAGCCGTTCTCCGGCAGCAGGTGGTGCAGCTGGTAGCCGGAGACCTGGCGCGGGATGCGGCCGAGTTCGGTGCGGATCGCGGCCAGGTTGGCGTCGATCAGGCGTCGTACGTCCGCTTCGAGGCCGGCGACGTGCTCCGCGTCCTGGGGGTCCACCGGGTGCAGTCCCACCCGGTCGGCGACGGCGCGCACGCCGTCCGCCGTCACGATCTCCAGCGACTCGATGTGGCCGCTGGTCCGGCCGTGCCGCACCGACCGGTTGCCGCAGGCGTCGTTGCCGATCATCCCGCCGAGGGTGCAGCGGCTGTGCGAGGACGGGTCGGGGCCGAAGGTGAGGCCGTGCGGCGCGGTCGCGGCGCGCAGCGCGTCGAGGATCACCCCTGCCTCGACACGCGCGGTGCGCGTCTGCGGGTCGATGTCCAGGATCCGGTTCAGGTACCGGGAGAAGTCCAGGACGACGCCCGGCCCGACCGCGTTGCCGGCCATGCTGGTGCCGCCGCCGCGCGCGGTGACCGCGACCCCCGTCTCCCGGCAGGCCCGCACCACCGCGACCACGTCGTCGACGGTGCGCGGGAAGGCCACGGCCCGCGGCGGGACCCGGTAGTTGGAGGCGTCGTAGGCGTAGAGCCCGGTCGGCCCGGGGCCGGTCTCGACCCGCAGGCCGGGAGCGGCCTCGGCGAGCCGGGCGGTCAGCCGCGCGAGGGGGTCGCTCATCGTGCCGCCGCTCCGGAGGTCCCGACTTCCACCGCGGTCGCCCACGCCTGGAGGCCCTCGTCCACCGCCGCCTCGTCGATCACCAGCGCCGGGATCATGCGTACGACCTGGTTCCAGGCACCGCACAGCAGCAGGAGCAGCCCCTGGTCCACCGCCGCGCGCTGCACGCGGGCCGCGGTCTCGGGGTCGGGGTCGCCGTCCTCGGTGACGAACTCGGTGGCCAGCATCAGCCCGAGTCCGCGCACGTCGCCGATGCCCGGGGTGCGGTCGGCCACCGCCTCCAGGCCCCGGCGCAGCCGCCCGCCCATCGCCTCGGCGTTCTCGACGAGCTTCTCGTCGCGGACGACGTCGAGAGTGGCGCAGGCGGCCGCGCAGGCGACGGCGTTGGCGCCGTACGTGCCGCCCTGCGAGCCGGGCCACGCCTTGGCCATCAGCTCCTCGGAGGCGGCGATGCCGGACAGCGGGAACCCGCTGGCCAGGCCCTTGGCGGTGACGAGGATGTCGGGCGTGACCCCGAAGTGGTCGTGGCCCCAGAAGCGGCCGGTGCGGCCCACGCCGGTCTGCACCTCGTCGAGGATGAGCAGGAACCCGTGCCGGTCCGCCCGCTCCCGCAGCCCCTCCAGGAAGGCGCGGGTCGCCGGCACGTAGCCGCCCTCGCCGAGAACCGGCTCGACGATGATCGCGGCCGTGTCGGCGGGCGAGGAGATCGTCTGGAGGGTGTAGTCGAGCTCCTTCAGGGCGAAGCGGGTGGCGGTCTCCTCGTCCCAGCCGTACCGGTAGGCCGTCGGGAACGGCGTGACGACCACGCCGCTCATCAGCGGCGAGAAGCCGGAGCGGAAGCGGGTGCCGGAGGTGGTCATGGAGGCGGCGGCGACCGTACGGCCGTGGAAGCCGCCGTGGCAGACGACGACGTTCGGCCGGCCGGTGGCCTGGCGGGCCAGCCGCAGCGCGGCCTCGACGGCCTCGCTGCCGGAGTTGGTGAAGAACAGGCTGTCCAGGCCGGCCGGGAGCACCTCGCCGAGCTTGTCGACGAGGCGTCGCAGGGGCTGGTGCATGACCGTCGTGTACTGGCCGTGGATCAGGCTGCCCACCTGCTCCTGCGCCGCCGCCACGACCTTGGGGTGGCAGTGCCCGGTGCTGGTGACGCCGATGCCGGCGGTGAAGTCCAGGTAGCGGCGGCCGTCCTGGTCGTAGAGGTGGACGCCCTCGCCCCGGGCCGCCACCACGGGCGTGGCCTGGCGAAGGTGCGGCGACAGTGCGGTCATGTTCGTCTCCCGGCCGTGGGTCGTGGTCTGCGTGTGACCTGAATGGTCTGAATCCGGTACCCCGAGCATCCCGGCGGCCGCGGAGGACGACAACGCCTGATGTGTCCGGCCCGGAGGCGGGGTTCGGACGTTCTGTCAGGGGTGCGGGCCCGAAATGCGCGCCCAGGACCCCGTACGCCGGGTCGGACGCCCTCTTGCGCAGGTCAGCAGGGCTTGTCACAGTGACCGGGCACTCCCTCGGGCGCTCGGCCCCGCTTGAGCGGGGAGTCCCCATGGAGACATCGTGAACGAGAACCACCCGGAGGACCGCGACGGCACCGCGCCCGGCCGCGCCCTCACCGTCGCCGACGTCCTGGCGCTGCCCGTCCTGGCCGCGGGACAGCCGCAGGTCGTCACCGGCGTCGCCCACCTCGACCGCCCGGTCCGCTGGGTCCACATCACCGAACTGACCGACCCCGCCTCCTTCCTCAAGGGCGGCGAACTCGTCCTGACCACCGGCATGCCGCTGCCCGACGACGCGGCGGGGGTACGCCGGTACGTCGACGAGCTCGCGGGCGTCGGAGCGGCGGCCCTGGTCCTGGAACTCGTACGGCGCTACCACCGCCCGCCCGACGCCCTGGTCCGCGCCTGCCGGGCCCGCGACCTGCCGCTCATCGCCCTCGTCAAGGACGTCAACTTCCTTGAGGTCACCCAGGTCGTGCACGCCCTCCTCCTCGGCAACCAGGCCGAGGCGATGAGCCGCACCCAGCGCATCCACGAGGCGTTCACCGCCCTGACCCTGCGCGGCGCCGGGCCGGAGGACGTCATGCGGGCGGCGGCGGTGATGAGCGGCCGCACGGTCGTCCTGGAGAACCTGGTGCACCGGGCGCTGATCTGCGAACCGTCCGGCAGCACGGTCGAGGAGGCGCTCACCGGCTGGGAGACGCGCTCGCGGGCCACCCCGGCGGGCGACCACACGGGCGTGTGCGGCCCGGACGGCTGGCTGGCCGCGCCCGTCGAGTACCAGGGCGAGCGCTGGGGCCGCGTGGTGATGCTCCCCTCCCGCACGGAGGAACCCGCGTTCGGGCCGGAGCACGTCACCGTCCTGGAGAGAACGGCGATGGCCCTGACCGTCGCCCGTCTCATCCACCCCACCCCCTGGGAACGCACCGCACACCGCAATGCCCTGCGCGACCTGGTCGAACAGCGCCACCACTCCCCCGAGGACGCCCGAGCCCGCTGCGCCGCGCTGGGCCTGCCCACCCAGGGCGGCGGCTTCGTCGCGGTCCTAGTGGACCTGCACGGGGCGGACGAGGACACCGAACCCGAGACCCGGCTGTCCCGGGAACTCGGCACGGCGGGCGTCCCCGCGCTCGTCGGCGGCCTGGCCCCCGGCCGCCTCGGCATCCTGCTGGCGCTGCGCCCCGCCCAGCCCTGGCGCCCCGTCGCCGAACGCCTGAGCCGCGCCGTACTCGGCCTCGCCCCGAAGGCGGTCGTGAGCGTCGGCTCGGAGGTTGCGGACCTCTCCGACACGCCCCGCTCGTTCCGGGAGGCGGCCCGCGTCGCCGAGGCCACGCCGCCCGGCCGGGACCTCCCCCCGGACCGCTCCTTCCACGAACTGCGCGACATCGGGCTGCGCGGCCTGCTGCACGCCCTGCGCGAGGACACCCGGGTCCAGGACTACACCGAACGGCAGTTGGGCCGGCTCATCGACCATGACACCCGCCACGGCACCGACCTGCTGACGACCCTGCGGCACTACCTCGACGCGGCCGGCAACAAGACCACGGCGGCGCGCCGGGGCGGCCTCTCGCGCGAAACCATGTACCAGCGCCTGCGCACCATCGAACGCCTCCTGGACCGCGACCTGGAGTCCGGCGAACAACGCACCGAACTCCATGTGGCGCTCACGGCCCTCGACGTGCTGCGGACGGCCACGACGACGGAGTGACCGTTGACGCTCCGTACGCGGTGCGCCGCCGGGTGAGGTGTCGTCACCACGGTGCGGGCGCAAAGGCAGTTGAGGGTCCGCCGCCACCCGGGCCAACGGGCACTCCCAGTACTACACCATCCGGTGACTAATGAGCGTCGTCGCGTTATTCATATCAGCCGATTTCCTATTCATTCCACTGTCCGGCTCTTGGTGCTGACGATCTGTCACAAGGCCCTGACCCAAGTCGAGGAGAGTGGAGAAGATGACGACATCGCCGAGATGGCGATCTGTTCTGGTGCCGGCGGCCATGGCTGCCGCGCTCGCCGCAGCCGCGTTGGGGGGCGCGAGTACCGCCTCCGCAGGGGACCACACCACCCCGCATCCGCCGCACCCGGCGAAGCCCGCCCACCACCCGGCACACGCGACCAAGCCCGCCCACCCGACGAAGCCTGTCCACGCCGTGCATCCGGCGAAGCCGGCCCACCCGGTCAAGCCAGGCAAGCCGGTCCATCCCGTACACCCGGTCAAGCCCGCCAAGCCCATGCTCCCGGTCAAGCCGGTGCACCCGGTCAAGCCCGCCAAGCCGGTCCACCCCGTACACCCGGTCAAGCCCGCCAAGCCCATGCTCCCGGTCAAGCCGGTGCACCCGGTCAAGCCGGAGAAGCCTGTGCTTCCGGTGAAGCCCGCGATGCCCGCGAAGCCGGCACACCCGGTCAAGCCGATGCTCCCGGCCAAGCCCGCACTGCCCGCGAAGCCGGCAATGCCTGCCAAGCCTGCTCTCCCCGCGAAGCCCGCACTCCCGGCCAAGCCCGCACTGCCCGCGAAGCCCGCACTCCCGGCCAAGCCCGCACTGCCCGCGAAGCCCGCACTCCCGGCC
>NZ_JBEXQG010000013.1:0-168111 GCF_040612485.1 Streptomyces sp. NPDC006385 | reverse complement strand
CGAAGCCCGCACTCCCGGCCAAGCCCGCACTGCCCGCGAAGCCCGCACTCCCGGCCAAGCCCGCACTGCCCGCGAAGCCCGCACTCCCGGCCAAGCCCGCACTGCCCGCGAAGCCTGCAATGCCTGCCAAGCCCGCACTCCCGGCGAAGCCTGCTCTCCCCGCGAAGCCCGCACTCCCGGCCAAGCCCGCACTGCCCGCGAAGCCTGCAATGCCTGCCAAGCCCGCACTGCCCGCAAAGCCCGCACTCCCGGCCAAGCCCGCACTGCCCGCGAAGCCTGCAATGCCTGCCAAGCCCGCACTTCCCGCAAAGCCCGCACTCCCGGCCAAGCCCGACCACCCGAAGAAGCCGGACCTCCCGAAGAAGCCGGACCTCCCGAAGAAGCCGGACCTCCCGAAGAAGCCGGACTACCCGCAGCACCCCAAGAAGCCCGACCACCCCAAGAAGCCCGAACATCACCACCACTCGAAGAAGTCCGACCACCACGACTCGAAGGAGTCCGACCACCACGACTCGGAGGGACACCACGGCTGACGACGACCAGCACTAGCTGATCCAGATCGGTCGCCACGCCGGGCCCGGGACACTCGGGCCCGGCTCACCCCTTGTTCGGGACGTGCGCGCGGGCGGCGCAGGCAGGGCGTCGGCCACCCCAGCGGAATTAGCTCTGTTGACATAGGTATAGAGCTATACCTATTGTGGGGGGCATGCCCTCGCATCGCGCGCCCGCCCAGGACGTCGGCCACATGGCCGCCGTTCTCCTGGCCTGCCTGCCCGCGCTGCACCGGGGCCTCGACCGGCAGGTCAGCCAGGAGTTCCCGCATCCCAAGCCCCCCGAGGCCCAGCTCGCGCTGCTGCGGTATGTCGCGGCCCATGACGGGGTCACCGTGCGCGAGGCGGCCGAGGCGCTGCTGATGAAGCCGAACAACGTCAGCGCGCTGGTCACACAGATGACCGAGAAGGGGATGCTGGAGCGGCGCCAGGACCCGACCGACAAGCGGATCGCCCACCTGCACCTCACACCGGCGGCCCGACGACGGCTCGCCGAGGTCACGGACCTGATGAGCAGCCATCTCACCCAGGCGCTGCGCGCACTGACGGAGGGCGAACTGGACGCCCTGGGCTCCGCGTTGGGCGCGCTGAGCACGCTCGCCGAGCACGTTCAGCGTCCCGCCCACTGAGCACGCGCCGCCGAGCCCACCCTCGACGCGCCTGCCCGGGCTCCCTTCCAGACCCGAACGAAGGACAGGCACCGTCATGCCCTCCGTGGCCACCCATCCTGCCGCCCCGCACTCCCCCGCCCTGCCCACCGACCAGCCGCGCGGTCCACGGGGCAACCCGTGGCTGACGCTGATCGCCGTCGCCTTCGGCCTGTTCATGGTCGGACTCGACGGCTCCGTCGTCTCGATCGCCAACCCCGAGATCGGCCGGGACCTCCACGCCTCCACCGCCGATCTGCAGTGGGTGACCAACTCCTATCTGCTGGCCCTCGCCGCGGCCCTGATCCTCGGCGGCAAGCTCGGCGACCGGTTCGGGCGCCGTACTTTCTACCTGGTCGGCGTCGCCGGCTTCACCGCGGCGTCCGTCGCCATCGGGCTCGCCGGGTCCATCGAGGGCGTCATCGCCTTCCGTGCCGTGCAGGGCTTCTTCGGCGCCCTGCTGATGCCCAACACGCTCGGCATGCTGCGTGCCACGTTCCCGCCGAGGAAGTTCGGCATGGCGGTCGGCATCTGGGCCATGGTCTCCTCGGTCTCCACCGCGCTCGGCCCCATCGTCGGCGGCCTGCTCGTGCAGCACGTCAGCTGGGAGTCCGTCTTCTACATCAACGCCCCGATCGGTGTCGTCGCGCTCGTCTTCAGCGGCATCGTCCTGCCGCAGAGCAAGAACGCCGCCGCCGCGGACGAGAGGTTCGACATCCTCGGTGTCCTCCTGCTCGCCCTGGGCCTGCTCGCCCTGGTGTTCGGCGTCGTCAAGGGCGAGACCTGGGGCTGGGCGTCGGGCGGCACGCTCGGCGCCATGGCGGCCGGTGTGGTGCTCCTGCTCGTCTTCGGCCTCCACCAGACGCGGATCGCGGCGCCGCTGCTGCCCATGCGCCTGTTCCGCAGCCCGGCGCTGACCATCGGCACGGTCATCACCGCGCTGAACTTCTTCGTGCTGCTCGGCGTGATCTTCTTCGTCATGCTCTATCTGCAGAACGTGCGCGGATTCAGCCCCGTCGAGGCCGGTGTGCGCACTCTGCCCCTGAGCCTCGCCTCGGTCGTGGCGTCCCCGCTGGGGGCGGCGCTCACGGACCGGTTCGGGCCCCGGCTCACCATGCCGCTCGGCATGGCGCTCCAGGCCGTCGCCTGCTTCACGATGCTCACGTGGAGCGCGGACTCCTCGTACACCACCATGTGGCCGCCGTTCGTCGCGCTCGGCCTGGGCGTGGGCATGGTGATGGCCTCCTCGTCCGACGCCGTCGTCGGCAACGCCCCGGTCGAGGACGGCGGCGTGGCCGGTGGCCTTCAGGCGACCGCGTTGCAGATCGGCGGCGCACTCGGCACCTCCGTGCTGGTGTCCCTCATCAGCAGCCGCGTCGGCTCCACCCTGACCGGCGAGCTGACCTCCGCCGGGGTGCCCGCGCAGGCGGCCGAGGGCCTGAGCGGGGCGAAGGACGCGGTGGCCATGGGCGTCGCCCCGGTCTCCGGCGACCTGCCCGGCGGTGTCCGGGCCGCCGTCGTCGAGGGAAGCCACGAGGCGTTCATGAACGGCGTGCACACCTCCGTGCTGGTCGCCGGTGCGCTGTGCGTGGTGGGCGCGGTGGTGGCCGCGGCCGGCGTACGGCGTGCCCCCGAGGCCGCCCGGCACTGACAGGTCAGCGGTGCGTCCCGGTCACGGGATCTCCTGCTCGGCCCAGATGATCTTGCCGTCGGCCGTGTAGCGGGCACCCCAGCGGTGGGCGAGCTGAGCCACCAGGAACAGGCCGCGGCCGCCCTCGTCCATGCTCCGGGCGTGGCGCAGCCGTGGCGCGGTGCTGCTGGCGTCGGCGACCTCGCAGGTCAGCCGGGAGTCCCGCAGAAGCCGTACGCGGATGGGGGGTTCGGCGTAGCGGATCGCGTTGGTGACCAACTCGCTCACGATCAGCTCGGTCGTCATGGCCAGTTCCCCGAAGCCCCACACCTCCACCTGGCGGGTCGCCAGGGCCCGGACGTCGGCGACGGCGGCCGGGTCCACGGGCACGTCCCAGGAGACGACGCGCTCGGCGCCCAGGGCGTGGGTGCGGGCCAGGAGCAGGGCGATGTCGTCGGGCTGCGGCACGGGCACGAGCCGGTCCACCACGGACGAGCACAGGGTGCCGAGGTCGGGACCGCGCCGGGACAGCAGGTCGCCGAGCCGGGCCATGCCGCCCTCCATGTCGCGGTCGGCCGCCGCGACGAGGCCGTCCGTGTAGAGGCCGAGCAGGCTGTTCTCGGCGAGCTCGATCTCACCGGCCTCGAACGCCATCCCGCCCAGCCCGAGCGGCGGCCCGGCCGGGGGCTGCGGGAAGGAGACCTGGCCGTCGGGGGCGACGACGACCGGGGGCGGGTGCCCGGCGCGGGCCATGGCGCAGCGCCGGGTGACCGGGTCGTAGACGGCGTACAGGCAGGTCGCGCCGAGGAAGGCGGTCGCGCTCTGGGCCGCCTCGCCGTCCGTCTGCTCCTCGCTGAGCCGGAGCACGAGGTCGTCGAGGTGGGCCAGCAGTTCGTCGGGCGGCAACTCCATGTCGGCGAGGGTCTGCACGGCGGTGCGCAGCCGGCCCATCGTCGCCGCCGCGGTGATGCCGTGGCCGACGACGTCGCCGACGACGAGGCCCACGCGGGCGCCGGACAGCGGGATCACGTCGAACCAGTCGCCGCCGACCCCGCCGCTCGGGTCCGCCGGGAGATAGGAGGAGGCCACCTCCAGTGCCGTACCGCCGGTCAGGGCCTGGGGCAGCAGGCTGCGTTGCAGGGTGACCGCGGCCGTGTGTTCCCGGGTGTAGCGGCGGGCGTTGTCGACGCACAGCGCCGCCCGCGCCACCAGTTCCTGGGCGACCAGGACGTCGTCGGGCTGGAAGGAGGCGGGATTGAGCGAGCGGATGAACGTGGTGAGGCCGAGCGCGGTGTTGCGGGCCCGCATCGGCACGGAGATGAGGGAGTGCAGGCCGAACTCGCGGATGCTGGCCGCTCGCGCGGGCTGCTCGGTGACCCACAGGTCGTCGGACGGGTCGAGGACGGGGATGAGGATCGGGTCGCCGTCGACGATCAGATGCGCGTCGTGCGGCGGGGGCACGAAGTCCACCGGATCCCCGATCCGCGCCACGGCCTCCGGGCAGCCCTCGCGCACCGAGCTCATCCCGGCCCGGCGCATGACCGGCCTGACGGGCGCGGGTCCCGCGTCGGGGAGCCACGCTCCGTGCCCCTCGGTGCTGAGGACGGGCTCCAGGAGGTCCACGACGACGAAGTCCGCGAAGCGCGGTACGGCGAAGTCGGCGAGCTCCTGAGCCGTGCGCAGCACGTCCAGCGTCGTCCCGATGCGGGTGCCGGCCTCGTTGACCAGCGCCAGCAACTGGCGGGCGTTCCACCGCTCGGTGACGTCCAGGACCATGTAGCCGACCCCGGTGATCGAGTTGTCGGCGTCCACGAAGGGGAAGAAGGAGGTGGAGTAGGCGTGCTGGCGGTGCGGGTCGGCCCAGCTCCAGCCCACGTACTCGTAGTCGGTGACCGGGACGCCGGTCTCGATGACCTTTCTCATCAGGCCCTCGAGGGTGTCGGCCTGAAGGCCGGGCAGCAGTTCGCTCAGCCGCCGCCCCAGCCGCTGCTCGCGGGGCACCCCTCCGAAACGTTCCAGGGTGTCGTTCAGCCAGACGTAGCGCAGTTCGGTGTCCATCACGGCCATGCCGACCGGGGAGCGGGTCAGGAAGCCGTCGAGGAAGGACTCGCCCGCCGTCCACTGCCGGCGCTGCACCCGTGCCGAGATCAGGAAGCACTCGTCCGCGCCCAGGTGGAAGGAGGCGGAGACCCGCAGGTCCACCTCGACGCCGCGGCCGTCGCGGTGCCGCAGGCGGACGAGCCCGCTCCACCCCATGCCGGCCCGGCAGCGCTCCGCGACCGCGGCCACCCGTCCCGGATCGCCGGGCACCGCCAGCAGTCGCGCGGCCGAGTCGCCGACGATCTCCGACGCCGGGAGGCCGAGGAGTTCCTCGGCGGTCCGGGTCCAGCCGATCACGACGCCGCGTACGTCCACCACCGCCGCGGCGTCGGTGGACGCGTCGAAGACAGCGCGCGGTCCTGCGGACGTGGGCGCGTCCCGTCCTTCTCGCGGAGCATCCATGGGTCCTCACGGAGCGTTCCTGGGTCCCACCTCTACACGACCATGTTCCTGCTTGTCCGCCCGATGTGCACGGGCCGACGCCCGACCTCCGGCCTGGAGGGCATGGCCGACGCGGCCGGCGTGCCCGGAGGAGGCAAGGGGCGTGCCCGGAGTGGGCAAGGGGCGGAGGCGGAGGGAGCATGGAGGTACCGGTCGTCGCAGTCGGGTGCCGGCTGTGGCCGAGTGGCAGGTCCTGCCGGCCGGTGGTCAAGGAGCTGCGATGACAGCCGGATCCGAACCCTTCCAGTCCGGCAGCGACGGGTACGGCGCTGAGCCGCCGCGGCCGACCGGTCTGCTGGACGTGCTGAGCGTGGCCGCGGTGGTCGTCGACGCCGACGGACGCATCGTGTTCTGGACGCCGCAGGCCGAGGAGTTGTTCGGCTACACCTCCGAGGAGGCTCTCGGCACGTACGCGGCACGGCTGTTCATCCACCCCGAGCACCTGCCGGCCGTGGCGAAGCTGTTCGCGGAGGTGCTGGAGACCGGCCGCAGCTGGGCGGGCGCCTTCCCGGTGCGGCACAAGGACGGCAGCACCCGGCTGACGGAGTTCCGCAACATGCGGCTGCTGGACGACCTCGGGGACGTCTACGCCCTGGGCATCGCGGCCGACCACTCGCTGCTCCAGCGCGTCGAGACCGACCTGGCCCTTTGCGAGCGGCTGATCAACCAGTCCCCGATCGGTCTCGCCCTCCTCGATCCCGACCTGCACTATCTGCTGGTCAACCCGGCCCTGGAGCGGATCGACGCCACTCCGGCCGAGGAGCACATCGGCCGTCGGCTGCGGGAGACCCTGCCCCTGCCCGACATCGACACCATCGAGTCCTGTCTGCGTCAGGTGCTCACCACCGGCACCCCGTTGCTCGACCAGTACCACGTGGGCCGCCCGCCGGCCGACCCCGAGAACGAGCACGCCTGGTCGCTGTCCTTCTACCGGCTGGAGGACCCCGGGGGGCGGGTCCTGGGCGCGGCCATCTCGTTCGTCGACGTCACCGAGCGGCACCGCGCGGCCGCCGAGGCCGACCGGGCCCGGCGGCGCCTGGCCCTCATCGCCGACGCCTCCACCCGCGTCGGCACCACGCTGGAGGTGGAGCGGACCGCCCATGAGCTGGCCGAGGTCGCCACACCGGAGCTGGCCGACGTGGTCGCCGTGGACATCCTGGACTCCGCCCTGGCCTGCCGCCGTGTGCGCAAGCCGGACAACGGCCCCGAACTCTTCCGCGCCCTGGCCCTGAAGGCGGCGTACCCGAGTGTGGCGCTGCGCGCCGCGGACCCGCCCGGCGACCTCGCCGCCTACGAAGGGGACCGCCTGGTCACCCTGTGCGTCCACACCGCCCGGCCGGTCCTGGTGCGCCATGTCGGCGAGCACGATCTGCCGCGCATCGCCCGGGACGCCGAGGCCACGTCCCTGCTGGCCCGCGCCGGCGTGCACTCGTATCTCGCCGTGCCGTTGATCGCCCACGGCGAGGTGCTCGGCGCCCTCGATCTCAAACGCACCCGCAACCCGGTGCCGTTCGACGAGGACGACGTCGTCCTGGCCAGTGAACTCGCCAGCCGTGCCGCCGTGGCCATCGACAACGCCCGCTGGTTCCAGAGCGTGCGCAACACCGCCCTCACTCTCCAGCGCAGCCTGCTGCCCGACCACCCGCCGCATCACACCGGTCTGGAGCTCGCCTCCCGCTACCAACCCGCCCAGGCCACCAGCGAGGTCGGCGGCGACTGGTACGACGTGATCCCGCTGAGCGACGACAAGACCGCCCTGGTCGTCGGCGACGTGATGGGCAACGGCATCGACGCCGCCGCCACCATGGGCCGGCTGCGCACCGCGACCTGCGCCTACGCCGACCTCGACCTCGAACCCGGCGCCGTGCTCCAGCACCTGGACAAGATCACCTGCGATCTGGAGCACTACATCGTCACCTGCCTCTACGCCGTGTACGACCCCCGCACCAGGCAGTGCCACATGGCCAACGCCGGACACATGCCGCCCGCGCTGGCCCGCCCCGGCCGTCCGCCCGAGCTGCTCGAACTGCCCACCGGAGCCCCGCTCGGCGTCGGCGGCATCCCCTTCGAGGCCACCACCGTCGAACTGAGCCCCGGCGATCTTCTGGTCCTCTACACGGACGGCCTCGTCGAGACCCGCCACCATCCCATCGACGACCGCCTGAACGTCCTCCTCGGCTTCCTGGAGGAACCCCACCGCCCCCTGGAGGAGCTCTGCGACCTCCTGCTGTACGGCCTGCGCCACCCCGACGACCACGACGACGTCGCCCTTCTCGTCTCGCGGGTGCTGTAGGCATGTCGCGCCGCCCTCAGTGCGGTCGCGTGGGCGGGCCTGGTAGTGAGTCCCGTATCGCGGGTCCTGAAGTCCCGCGGGGTGGGTCCTCTGGCCCTGTCCCGCGACTCCCTCTTGCCCGCGGCGCGGGCCCGGCGCACGCTGTTGGTATGGGTGCCAGCGAGGGCCCGACGCTCATCAACTCCGTACAGCGCGCCTTCCGCCTGCTGGAGGCGGTGAGCGCGCACGAGAACGGCGCACCGGCGAAGCAGTTGGCGCGGGAGACGGGTCTGCCCCTGGCGACGGCGTACCACCTGCTGCGGACGCTGGTCCACGACGGTTACGTGCGCAAGCTCGACGACGGCGGGTTCATCCTGGGCGACCGGCTCCAGACGCTGCACACGGCGGGCCGGACGCAGGCGCTGCTCAGCCGGATCCGCCCCACGCTCGCCGCGCTGCGGGACGAGCTGTCGACCGCCACCTACCTCACCTTCTACGAGGACGGCGAGATCAGGGTCGCCGAGATCGTCGACGGACCGCGTGCCCCCCGGGTCGACCTCTGGGTCGGGTTCGAGGACGCCGGGCACGCCACCGCGCTCGGCAAGTCGGTCCTGCGGGAGCTGGACGACGAGGCGCGCAAGGACTACCTGTCCCGGCACACACTGGCGGACCTCACGCCCAGGACGATCACCCGGACCCCGGAACTGCTCCGGCGGCTGGACACCTCGCCCATGGCGCCGGCCGTCACGGACCTGGAGGAGTACTCCCTCGGCACGGTCTGCGTCGCCGTGCCCGTCTACAGCGGGACCACCCTCGGCTCGCTCGGCGTCTCGCTGCGGGCCGACCGGCTCTCCCGTCTGGAGGAGATCAGGGCGCGGCTGATCCCGACCGCGAGCCGCGTGAGCAGAGGGCTCTCGCTCACTATCTGAAAATCCGCTGCTTGTCCCGCCCGGGGTCGAACCTATTCTCTAGACGAAACGGACATTTCTTCGGGCTGCACGCCCTGCGCACAGGTGAGGACAGCGGACAAGACATGACCCAGGCCCCCGACCATGGTCGTGCTCACTGGCTCAGGCGACTGGTCGCCGCTCTGCCCATACTGCCCATCCTTCCGATACTGATCGTCTCCGGCATCGTGCTGGTCGATCTCATCGGCGGCTCGGGCATGACATGGCTGCCGCTCCTCGCGGCGGGGCCGGCGCTCGCGGCGACCACCAACGGGCCGCGCGGAGTGCTGTGCGTGGGGCTGCTCGCGGCCGCGGTCGGCGCGGTCCTCGGCGTCCGGGACGGTGCCGCGAACAGTGAGCTGGCGGTCGTCCTGGCCGCCCTGATGGCCGTCACCCTGGCAAGCTGCCTGGCCAGTGCGTTGCGCGGGCGGCGCGAGCGGGTGCTGGCGGCCGTGCGCTCCGTCGCCGAGGCCGCCCAGCACGCGCTGCTCCAGCCGGTGCCGGCGACGGTCGGGCCGTTCCGGGTGGCGGTCCGCTACAGCGCCGCCGCGGCGGAGGCCCGGATCGGCGGCGACCTCTACGCGCTCGTGTCCACGCCGTACGGGGTCCGGCTGATCGTCGGCGACGTGCGGGGCAAGGGGCTGCCGGCCGTGGGGACCGCCGCCCTGGTGCTGGGTGTCTTCCGGGAGGCCGCCTACGACGAGCCCGATCTGCTCACCGTCGTCGCCAGGATCGAGCGGAGCCTGGCGCGCAACCTGGGCAGCGACGACTTCGTCACCGCCGTGGTCGCCGGACAGCCCCGGCCGGGTGAGCTGGAGGTGGTCAACTGCGGCCACGCGCCGCCGCTGCTGGTGCGCGACCGCGTCGTGGTCCCGGTCGAGCCGGACCGTCCGGCGCCGCCCCTCGGGCTGCGCACCCTCTCGGGTGAGTCCCCCGCGCTCCAGGTGCTGCCGTTCGCCGACGGGGACCAGTTGCTGCTGTACACCGACGGAGTCACCGAGGCCCGCAACCACGCCCGTGAGTTCTATCCCCTCGCCGAGGGCCTGGCGCGGCACACCTGCGACGAGCCGGCCCGCACCGTCACCGCGCTCCACGACGAACTGCTGGCCCATGTGGGCGGCCGGCTGCACGACGACGCGGCGCTGCTCCTGCTCCACATGCCGGCCGCCGCCGAAGTTCCGGTCACCCGCCCGCCATCCGGCGCCGACCGCCTCGGGACGTACGCGCCGTAGATGTGAGTGGGGGGTGCGTGCGTATGGACGGTCCCGTGGTCCGCGACCATGCCCACCCCCGCCGAACGGTGTTAGAAATGAGACATGGCCGGATTCCTCGGCCGCCTGCGCTCGCTGTTGAGCGCGCGTACCGTCGCCCGGCAGGTGTTCGTGATGCAGGCGGCGATCGTCGTGCTCCTCGTCGTCGCCGCGGTGGTGGCCCTTGTGCTGCAGATCCGCACCGACACCGAGCGGGAGGCCCGCAACCGGTCGCTCGCCGTGGCCGAGGCGTTCGCGAAGGCGCCGGGGGTCGTCGAGGCCCTGGCGGCCCCGGATCCGACCGCGGTGCTCCAGCCGCGTGCCGAGGCGGCGCGCAAGGCGACCGACGTGGACTTCGTGGTCGTGATGACCCCCGAGGGCATCCGTTACACCCACCCCGACCCCGAGCAGATCGGCAAGCATTTCGTCGGCCACATCGCACCGGCCGCGGCGGGCGGGGTCGTACGGGAGACGTACACCGGGACCCTCGGGCCGTCCGTGCGGGCGGTGGTGCCCGTGACCGACGACGGGGGCCGGGTCGTGGGGCTGGTGGCCGCAGGCGTGACCCTGGCCAGCGTGAGCGGGTTCGTCGACCAGCACCTGCCGGTGCTGATCGGCTCGGCGGCGGTCGCGCTCGCCGTGGCCACCGGCGGGACCGCGCTGGTCAGCCGGCGGTTGCTGCGTCAGACGCGCGGGCTGGGACCCGCCGAGATGACACGGATGTACGAGCATCACGACGCCGTCCTGCACTCCGTACGGGAGGGTGTGCTGATCCTGGACGGCCGGCGGCGGCTGGCGCTGGCGAACGACGAGGCGCGCCGGCTGCTGGGGCTCGCCGCGGACGCGGAGGGGCGGCTCTGTATCGATCTGGGCATCGGACCCGACCTGGCCCGGTTGTTCGCCTCCGGACGGGACGCCACCGACGAGGTGCACCTGGCGCGGGGCCGGCTGCTGGCGGTCAGCCAGCGCTCGACCGACCGGGACGGCGGGCCCGCGGGCAGCGTGGCGACGCTGCGGGACACCACCGAGCTGCGGACGCTGACCGGCAGGGCGGACGTGGCGCAGGAGCGGCTGAAGCTGCTGTACGACGCGGGGCTGGAGATCGGCACCGTCCTCGATGTCACGCGTACCTCCCAGGAGCTGGCCGACTTCGCGGTGCCGCGGTTCGCCGACTTCGTCAGCGTCGATCTGGCGGATCCGGTCCTGCGGGGCGAGGAGCCGAAGGTGGGCCGCACCGACATGCGCCGGGTCGCCTTCCGGGGCGTACGGGAGGGCAGCCCGCTCTATCCCATCGGCGAGCTGATCCACTTCGGCCCGGCGAGCCCGCAGGCCTTCGGCTTCGGCACGGGCGAGTCCGTGCTGGAGGCGGACATGCCCGCCTTCTCCGGCTGGCAGGAGCAGGATCCGGAGAACGCCCGCAGGATCGTCGACTTCGGGATCCACTCGATGCTCACGGTCCCGCTGCGCGCCCGTGGCGTCATCATGGGCATGGCCACCTTCTGGCGCGCGGACCGGCCGGAGCCCTTCGAGCGGGACGACGTCTCCCTGGCCGAGGAGTTGGTGGCCCGCGCCGCGGTCAGCATGGACAACGCCCGCCGCTACACCCGCGAGCACACCCTGTCGGTCACGCTCCAGCGCAGCCTGCTGCCGCGGGCCCTGCCCGACCAGAGCGCCCTCGACGTCGCCTACCGCTATCTGCCGGCGCACGCCGCGCAGGGCGGGGTCGGCGGGGACTGGTTCGACGTGATCCCGCTGCCGGGCGCGCGGGTGGCGCTGGTCGTCGGGGACGTGGTGGGACACGGGCTGCACGCGGCGGCGACGATGGGGCGGCTGCGTACGGCGGTCCACAACTTCTCCACGCTGGATCTCCCGCCCGACGAGCTCCTCAACCATCTGGACGAGCTGGTCGCCCGCATCGACCAGGACGAGAACGAGGGCGAGGGCCAGGGCGAGGGCGCTCCGGTCACCGGGGCGACCTGCCTGTACGCCGTGTACGACCCGTCCTCCGGGCTGTGCACCCTCTCCCGCGCCGGCCACCTCGAACCGGCCGTCGTCCGCCCCGGCGGCGACGTCGCGTTCCCCGCCGTCCCCGGTGGGCCGCCGCTGGGTCTGGCCTCCGGGCTGCCGTTCGAGTCGACCGAGCTGAAGCTGCCCGAGGGCAGCGGGCTGGTCCTGTACACGGACGGGCTGGTCGAGGACCAGGGGCGGGACATCGACGAGGGGCTGCAGCTGCTGCGCGGGGTGCTCGCCGCGGCCCCGCCCACCGGGGGCCGGACGCCGGAGGAGACGTGCAAGGCGGTCCTGGCGGCCCTGCTGCCGGAGCGGCCGCGCGCCGACGTCGCCCTCGTCGTCGCGCGGACGCGGATGCTGGCCGCCGACCGCACGGCGGGCTGGGACGTCCCGGACGACCCCTCGGCCGTGGCGCGGGTCCGGGCGGCGGCCACGCGCACACTGGACGACTGGGGGCTGGCGGAGGAGGCGTTCACGACCGAGCTGATCCTGAGCGAGCTGGTCACGAACGCCATCCGCCACGCCGCCGGCCCCATCCGGGTCCGCCTGATCCGCGACCGCGCCCTGATCTGCGAGGTCTACGACGGCAGCAGCACCGCCCCGCACCTGCGCAGCGCGGCCACGACGGACGAGGGCGGCCGGGGCCTGTTCCTGGTGGCCCAGTTCGCCGAGCGCTGGGGCACGCGGTACATGGCGGGCGGCAAGGTGATCTGGACGGAACAGCCCCTTGCCGACGCCCGTGCCTGAGCCGACGACGTGTCAGTCCCCGTGCGCCTCCAGTGCCGCCCGCACGCCCGATTCGAGGGCGCCCTCGATCCACGACGGCTTCACCGAGGTGTGGTCCCCGGCGAAGTACAGCGGCCCCTCGGGGGCGCGGATGGCTTCCAGCAGCTCCGTGTGCTGGCCGGGCAGGAGCACGGACGCCTCGCCGTACGCGTACGGATCGCGCAGCCAGCTCTGCGTGCGCCCGGCGCCGGTGTAGAAGACCTCCACGCGCTGGCCGTAGACCTGTTGCAGGCCCCGTAGCGCGTGCGGGTAGCGGGCGTCCTCGTCGAGGGAGTCCCAGCGGGAGGCGTCGTCGGCCCAGCTGTAGGAGGCGAGGACGACGCCGCCCTTGCTGCCCTCGACGGGGTGGGAGGGGTTGATCATGAAGCGGTTGGAGTTGTCGGAGACCGAGCCGCCGCCGACGATGTGCGCGGCCGGGGGCTGGTCGCGGGTGGCCCAGCGGTTGGCGGCGTAGTGCACGCGCTGCGCGTCGCTGATGTGGCCGCGCGGGACGGAGGGGTGGACGCCGAGGAGGCTGCCGTCGTCGGGCGCCTTGCCCTTGCGGTAGTCGTCGTAGAGGCCGGGCCGCACGGCGTCGAGTTCGCGTTTCCAGTCGGCCTCGGTGAACTCCCACCAGCGCAGGCCGAATTCGAGCAGCACCTTGGTGGCGCTGTCGTAGTGCAGCTCGGCGATCGCACGCCGCTTCTTGTACGACATTTGCGGGCTGATCTGCACCTGCCTGAGCCCTGAGAACGGCACGGTGACGATCGCGAGGTCGCCGGTGAACTGCTCGCGCACGACCTTGCCGTCGCGTCCCTCGGAGACGGTGTCGATCCACACGTGCGGGCCCTTGGCGCCGACGTGGGAGGTGTCGTCGGCGCCGGGCCGGCCGGGGGCCCAGTACTCGATGCGGGTCGCGCGCCGGTCGAGGCGCAGGACGTCGGCGACCTCCTTCAGCAGCGCGTCCGGCAGGGTCGCCGTGCCGCCGACCAGCTCCCAGAACGCGGTGTCGGGGCTGATCAGCGACTGGCTGATGAAGCTGTGGATGAAGGACAGCGGCAGCCGCGAGGTGAGGTTCTCCAGGGTGCCGATCAGGTCGATGGTCCGTTCGTCGAAGCCGGCCTCCTCGGTCAGGAACCGGTACATCGACCAGTCGCCGTACTTCTGCACGACCCGCGCCCAGCCCCTGACCCGCTCGGGCATCGGCTTGTCGACCCGCTTTCCGTCCGGTCCGACGGTGCTGAACTCGTCGCGTACCGGGTCCAGGGCGCGGCGCAGGATGGTCGAGGAGGGCGTGTCCCAGTACTGGCGCGGGACGCCGAAGGAGCGGTTGATCCGGCGGGGTGCCTTCGCGTACGCGGAGCGGCGCACACGGATGCCGTTGACGTGCAGCCAGGCGTGGTTGACCGGTTTGCCCTCCCCGTCGACGTCGACGAGGTGGAAGCGGCGTCGCTTGACGCCGAGTTGGTCGATCAGGGTCATCACCAGCGGATGGCTGCCGGGGATGCGCATGGCGCCGGCCTCCGCGTACTGGGCGGGATCGGCGAACGCCTGTGCCGCCTGCTCGTGGCCGCCGGTGCGGAAGGTCTTGATCCGGCCGCCGACGCGGTTGCCGTTGGCCTCGACGAGCGTGACGTGGTGCCCGGCCCGCTTCAGCAGCCAGGCGGCGACCAGGCCGGCGGGTCCGGCGCCGACGACGAGGACCTTCCTGGCGGTCTTCGTCCTCGCGCGCGGGAGTCCGGAGTCGAGGATCTTGCGATAGGCCGGTACGAGCGGCCGGTCGTGGTCGTCGACCACCAGCAGGGCGCGGGCGACGGCCAGGCAGGTGTCCCAGTCGGCGGTGGAGCGCGGTCGGTGGGGGGCCTGTCGCGGGGGTGCGGCGGCGGCCGCGGTCGGCGCCAACGCGGCCAGGGCGGTGGTCGTGGCGGACGCGGCCGTGAACTGCCGCCGGGAGAAGGGAGTTGAGCCGACAGACGCGCGGTGAGGGTCCATGTGCCCTGGATACGGGGAGGGAGGTCGGGCCGGTGGGGCAATCGTCGGTCAGTCACCTGAACGGGCAAGCGCATGGTCGCGCACCCGCGCCGGGCGTGCGTCCGCACGCAGGTTTGTGAAGCGCACGTGACGAAACCGTTGACGGGAACTTGGCCCCCTCTTATCTTCTGACCCAATCACGATCGGAATCACGAACTCCGTTCGAAATTACGGACATGGACGGTCTTGAATGCCTCGGATGTCTCACCCACCTCTCCACAAGCGCCGCAGCTCCCTGATCCTCTGCGTGCTCACCGCGCTGCTGGCCCTGGTGGCGGCGATGCAACCGGCGTCCGCGGCGGAGGGCCGCCCGTACACCAACCCGCTGAAGTCGTTCAAGGGAGCCGATCCCTGGCTCCAGTACCACGACGGCAACTACTACCTGATCACCACGACGTTCACCGGCATCCTCGGCATCCGCAAGTCACCGACTCTGGCGGGCCTGGCCACCGCCCCCAACGTGCAGGTGTGGTCGGACACCACGCCGACGCGCAACACCAACGTCTGGGCACCGGAGATGCACCTGTTCAACGGCCGCTGGTACGTGTACTACTCGGCCGGACAGAGCGGCGTGCCCTGCTGCGACTCCCAGCGCACGCACGTGCTGGAGAGCGCCGGCACCGACCCGATGGGGCCGTACACCTACAAGGGCTCGCTCACCGGGTCCAACCTCGCGCCGGGCGGCTGGCTGATCGACGCGAGCGTGTTGCAGGCCAACGGCAGGCTGTACCTGCTCGGCAGCGGGTTCGTCAACGGCAGTACGCAGAGCCTGGTCATCGCGCCGCTGAGCAACCCGTACACCCTCGCGAGCCGCACGTTCACGGTCATCTCCAGCCCGACCCTGGACTGGGAGCGCTCCGGCAGCCCGGTCAACGAGGCCCCGGAGCCGCTCTACCGCAACGGCCGCACCTTCCTGACGTACTCCGCGAGTTCCTGCCAGACCGCCGACTACAAGCTCGGCCAGCTGGAGCTGACCGGATCCGACCCGCTCAACCCCGCCTCCTGGACGAAGAAGCAGACCCCGGTCTTCCAGCGCCATGACGCCGGCGGCGTCTACGCCCCCGGCCACAACGGCTTCTTCACCTCGCCCGACGGCACCGAGAACTGGATCGTCTACCACGCCAACTCCTCGGCGAACGGCGGCTGCGGCAACGGACGGACCACCCGCGCCCAGAAGTTCACCTGGAACGCCGACGGCACCCCGAACTTCGGCACCCCCGTCGCCCTCGGCACCACCCTGCCCGGCCCGTCGGGCGAGACGGCCGCGACGCCGACGGCGTACACCCTCGTCAACCGCAACAGCGGCAAGTGCCTGGACGTGAACGGCGGCAACTCGGCCGACGGCACGAACATCCTCCAGTGGACCTGCAACGGCGGCGCCAACCAGAAGTGGCGGATCGAGGACCTCGGCGACGACACCAACCGGCTGGTCAACGTCGCCACCGGCAAGGTCATGGACACCGCCGGGTGCTCCGCCGCCGACGGCGCCGACATCCAGCAGTGGTCCTGGCTGAACAACAAGTGCCAGCGCTACCGCCTCGTCCACACCGCGAGCGGCGACCACGTCCGGATCGTCAACGAGTCCACCGGCAAGGTCGCCGACGTCGCCGACTGCTCCACCGCGAACGGCGCCGACGTACGGCAGTGGACGTGGCTGAACAACAACTGCCAGCAGTGGCGCCTCGTGCCCACGACCTGATCCCCCGTCCCTCCCCCTCCCTCCCCGGTTCGCTCCCCCTCCCGCCTCCTGGAGAACTCCCTTGAGACGCATAGCCACCCGGCTGCTCATGGCCGTCCTCGTCGGCCTCGCGGCCTGCCTGGTGGGCCCGGCCCCCGCCGCCCAGGCCGCCGTACCCGCCTCCCCCGCCGTGACGTACACCAACCCGATCGCGGAGAAGCGGGCCGACCCGCACATCTTCAAACACACCGACGGCTACTACTACTTCACCGCGACCGTCCCCGAGTACGACCGCATCGTGCTGCGCCGGGCGACCACCATCCAGGGCCTGAGGACGGCCCCCGAGACCACCATCTGGACCAAGCACTCCAGCGGTGTGATGGGCGCGCACATCTGGGCGCCGGAGATCCACTTCATCGACGGCAAGTGGTACGTCTACTTCGCCGCCGGGGCCACCAACGACGTGTGGGCGATCCGCATGTACGTCCTGGAGGGCACCGGCGCCAACCCGCTGACCGCCACCTGGACGGAGAAGGGGCAGATCAAGACCCAGTGGGAGAGCTTCTCGCTGGACGCCACCACCTTCGTCGTGAACGGCGTGCGCTATCTGTCCTGGGCCCAGCGCGACCCGTCCGTGAACAACAACACCGACATCTACCTCGCGAAGATGGCCAACCCCTGGACCATCACCGGCACCCCGGTGATGCTGTCGCGGCCCACCTACTCCTGGGAGACCGTCGGCTACAAGGTCAACGAAGGCCCGGCGGTGATCCAGCGCGGCGGCAAGGTGTTCATGTCGTACTCGGCGAGCGCCACCGACAGCAACTACTGCCTGGGCCTGCTGTCCGCCTCCGCGAGCGCCAACCTGCTCAACGCGGCCAGCTGGACGAAGAGTCCGACGCCGGTCTTCACCAGCAACGCGGCCACCGGCCAGTACGGTCCGGGCCACAACTCCTTCACCGTCTCCGAGGACGGCAAGAGCGACATCCTCGTCTACCACGACCGCAACTACAAGGACATCACCGGCGACCCGCTCAACGACCCCAACCGCCGCACCCGCGTCCAGAAGCTGTACTGGAAGGCCGACGGCACCCCCGACTTCGGCATCCCGGTGGCCGACGGCGTGACGCCGCAGCGCTTCTCCTCGTACAACTTCGCGGACCGCTTCATCCGGCACTGGGAGTACCGCGCCAGGATCGAGCCCAACGTCGCCCCGCTCGCGGACTCGCAGTTCCGCGTCGTGACCGGCCTGGCCGGCAGCGGCACGGTGTCGCTGGAGTCGGCCAACTTCCCCGGCTACTACCTGCGGCACAAGAACTTCGAGGTGTGGCTGGAGAGGAACGACGGCTCGGCGCAGTTCAAGGCCGACGCGAGCTTCCACCAGCGGGCCGGGCTGTCCGACCCGGCAGGGGTGTCGTACGAGTCGTACAACTTCCCCGGGCGCTACGTCCGGCACTACGAGTACCTGGTGCAGGTACAGGCGTTGAGCACGGCGACGGACCGGGCGGACGCCACGTTCTACGCCCAATGAGAGGTCGGTGAGGGGGGACCGGCGACGACCGGGCCGCATTCCCTAAGATCGGCATGTGGCCGACTTCCTGCTCGAACGCACGGTTCCGCTCCCTCTGGAGGAGGCGTGGCGCCGCCTGACCGAGTGGCACCGCCACGCCCAGGCGGTGCCCCTGACCCGCGTCCGGGTCACCCCGCCCGGACCGACGCGCGAGGGCACGGTCGTCCTGGCCCGTACGGGCATCGGCCCGCTCTCCTTCGACGACCCGATGGAGGTCACGGTGTGGCGGCCGCCCGGTACGGACACCCCCGGCCTGTGCAGGCTGGAGAAGCGCGGACGGCTCGTGACGGGCTGGGCCGAGATCGAGGTGCTGCCGGGGCCGGGCGGCCGCTCACGCGTGCTGTGGCGGGAGGAACTGGGGGTGCGGGGACTGCCGAGGCTGCTCGACGGCGGGCTGGAACGCGCCGGACGCCATCTGTTCGGGCGCGCGGTCAACCGGCTGCTGAGGCGCGCGTGAGGGCTGCCGAACGGGCGGGCCGGGAGGACCGCTTCGCCCGGGGAGCCGGCTTCCGGGGCGTCGGCGCCCCCTAGGGCCTGTCGTTTGGATCATGCCGGCGTCGCGGGGCCCGGCAGGTCCTCAGGCCACCGACCCGATCCGCCCCGCCGGCCCGGGCGTCGACGTCGTGTCGTGGTGGATCGGCGTGTGGGCCCCGGTCAGTGAGACGCCGCTGCCGCCGCGCCGGGCGGCGACGATCTCCGAGGCGATCGACAGGGCCGTCTCCTCCGGCGTGCGGGCGCCGAGGTCCAGGCCGATCGGCGAGCGCAGCCGGGCCAGCTCCAGGTCCGTCACGCCGACGTCCCTGAGCCTGTCGTTGCGGTCGAGGTGGGTCCGGCGCGAGCCCATGGCGCCCACGTACGCCACCGGCAGCCGCAGGGCGAGCTGGAGCAGCGGCACGTCGAACTTGGCGTCGTGGGTGA
This sequence comes from Streptomyces sp. NPDC006385, assembly GCF_040612485.1. NCBI lineage: Bacteria > Bacillati > Actinomycetota > Actinomycetes > Kitasatosporales > Streptomycetaceae > Streptomyces > Streptomyces sp. NPDC006385. The sequence continues at coordinate 149,301 of NZ_JBEXQG010000013.1, read as the reverse complement.
GGACGCACAGGACGGTCCGGCCGTCGACCTCCGTGCGCTCCAGGTAGGTGTGCGGCCACTCGACGACGATCTCGTCCGCCTCCGGGAAGCGGGCCTTCGTCGCGAAGACCGGGCGGGCGTCGCAGACCGTCACGTGGTAGTTCAGGAACTTGCCGATCCGTACCAGTGCCGACGCGAAGTCGATCGCGCCGAAGACGATCATCCGGGGCGGCGGGACCGACGACTCGACGAGCACCGTGAGCGGGGCTCCGCAGCGCGAGCCCTGTTCGCCGATCTCCAGGGTGCCGGTGCGGCCCGCGTCGAGGAAGGCGCCCGCCTCCGCCGCGACCGTGCGGTCCAGTTCGGGATGGGCGCCGAAGCCGCCCTCGCGGGAGCCGTCGGGGCCGACCAGCAGGGCGCGGCCCATCAGCTCGGCGGGGCCCCGCACGACCCGCGCCACCGCGGCGGCCTGCCCGCTCGCGGCCGCCCGCAGCGCGGACGCGAGCACCGGGCGGGCCGGGTCGGCGGCGCGCACCGGCGTGACCAGGATGTCGATGACGCCCCCGCAGGTCAGGCCGACCGCGAAGGCGTCCTCGTCGCTGTAGCCGAAGCGTTCCAGGACCGTCTCGCCGTCCTGGAGCGCCTGCCGGCACAGCTCGTACACCGCGCCCTCCACACAGCCGCCGGACACCGAGCCGATCGCCGTGCCGTCGGCGTCCACCGCGAGCGCGGCGCCGGGCTGGCGGGGCGCGCTGCCGCCGACCGCCACCACGGTGGCCACGGCGAAGTCACGTCCCTGCTCGACCCACCGGTGCAGCTCTGCGGCGATGTCCAGCATCTGTCGGTCTCCTTAACAGCGGTTGTGGGGAGGGCTGTCGCGTCACCTGCTCAGTGCACGCCCATCCAGCTCTCCAGGGGATTGAGGGCGAAGAAGACAAGGAAGATACCTGTCAGGGCCCACATGAACGCCCCGATCTCCCGTGCCTTGCCCTGAGCGATCTTGATGGCGACGTAACTGATGACACCGGCCGCGACACCGGCTGTGATCGAGTACGTGAACGGCATGATGACGACCGTGAGGAACACCGGGATCGCGGTGGCCCGGTCCGCCCAGTCCACGTGCCGCGCGTTCATCATCATCATGGCACCGATCACCACCAGCGCCGCCGCCGCGACCTCGCCCGGGACGATCGCCGTGAGCGGCGTGAAGAACAGGCACGCCGCGAAGAACAGGCCGGTGACGACCGAGGAGAGGCCCGTACGGGCACCCTCGCCGACGCCCGTCGCCGACTCGACGAACACCGTCTGGCCCGAGGCGCCGGACACGCCGCCGATCGCGCCGCCCGCGCCGTCGATGAACAGCGCCTTGGACAGGCCCGGCATCCGGCCCTTGTCGTCGGCCAGCTTGGCCTCGGTGCCCACGCCGATGATCGTCGCCATCGCGTCGAAGAACCCGGCGAGCACCAGGGTGAACACGATCATGCCGACCGTCATCGCGCCGACCTCGCCCCAGCCGCCGAACTCGACGTTGCCGAAGATCGAGAAGTCGGGCATGGAGACGGCGCTGCCGTGCAGTTCGGGAGCGCCGCTGGCCCACTGCTTGGGGTCGATGACGTCCAGTGCGTTGAGGGCGACGGCGAGGACGGTGCCGCCGACGATGCCGATCAGGATCGCGCCGGGGACGCCGCGCGCCTGGAGCATGAAGATCGCGAGGAGGGTGACCGCGAAGAGCAGGACGGGCCAGCCGGCCAGTTCACCGGCCGGGCCGAGGGTGACGGGGGTCGCCTCGCCCTGGTGCACGAAGCCGGCCTTGTAGAAGCCGATCAGCGCGACGAAGAGGCCGATGCCCATGGTGATGGCGTGCTTGAGCGCGAGCGGGATGGCGTTCATGATCATCTCGCGCAGGCCGGTGACGACCAGCAGCATGATGACCACGCCGTACATCACGCACATGCCCATGGCCTGCGGCCAGGTCATCTGCGGGGCGACCTGCGAGGCGAGCACGCCGGAGACGGACAGGCCGGCGGCGAGCGCGAGCGGCACCTTGCCGAAGAAGCCCATCAGCAGCGTGGTGAGGGCCGCCGCGAACGCGGTCGCGGTGATCAGGGCCTTCTGGGCGAGCGTGTCCCCGGCCGCGTCCTTGCCGGACAGGATCAGCGGGTTGAGCAGGAGGATGTACGCCATCGCCATGAAGGTGGTGACGCCGCCGCGCACCTCGCGCGCGACCGTGGATTCTCTCTTGGATATGTGGAAGTACCGGTCGAGCCACGACCTGCCGGCCGGGACGCGGGTGCCTTCTCCCGCGTCGTCGGCTGCGGTCGTCGGCTCCAGTGACTGCTGGGTCATGTGGGCCTACTCCCAAGGTTCATAGGGGCACCCGCATCAGGACCCTGGCGGGCTGCGGGATTTGGGAAGGTGCTTCGGCCGCACGACCCGGGGGACGGCCCGAGGCGAACGAATGGGATCTGTAGCACTGGTACCTGCTCTCGAACCGCCGCGAGCGGTGCGGCGGTCGAGTACTCCGGGCGGCGCGGCGGAGTGTGTGACGTTCCCAGCGCCGCCCGGAGGGACTTACGGGTTTCCCTTACGCCGTACCGGTGAGGTGCTCCGGCCGTACCGGCGTCCGGTTCAGCTCCAGCCCGGTCGCGTTCCGGATCGCCGCGAGGACGGCCGGGGTCGAGGACAGGGTGGGAGCCTCGCCGATGCCGCGCAGCCCGTACGGGGCGTGGTCGTCGGCGAGTTCGAGCACGTCGACGGGGATGGTCGGCGTGTCGAGGATCGTGGGGATGAGGTAGTCGGTGAAGGACGGGTTCCTGACCTTCGCCGTCTTCGGGTCGACGATGATCTCCTCCATGACCGCCACGCCGAGACCCTGGGTCGTACCGCCCTGGATCTGGCCGATGACGGACAGCGGGTTGAGCGCCTTGCCGACGTCCTGGGCGCAGGCCAGCTCGATGACCTTCACCAGGCCGAGCTCGGTGTCGACCTCGACGACGGCGCGGTGCGCGGCGAAGGAGTACTGGACGTGGCCGTTGCCCTGGCCGGTGCGCAGGTCGAAGGCCTCGGTGGGGCGGTGCCGCCACTCGGCCTCGACCTCGACGGCCTCGCCTTCGAGGACGTCCACCAGGTCGGCGAGGACCTCGCCGCCGTCGGTGACCACCTTGCCGCCCTCCAGGAACAGCTCGGCGGTGGCCCAGGCCGGGTGGTAGGAGCCGAACTTGCGGCGCCCGAGCTCCAGCACCTTCTCCCGGACCAGCTCGCAGGAGTTCTTCACGGCGCCACCGGTGACGTACGTCTGCCGGGAGGCGGACGTCGAGCCGGCGCTGCCCACCTGCGTGTCCGCCGGGTGGATCGTCACCTGCGTGACGCCCAGCTCGGTGCGGGCGATCTGCGCGTGGACGGTGACACCGCCCTGGCCGACCTCCGCCATGGCGGTGTGCACGGTCGCGACCGGCTCACCGCCGACGACCTCCATGCGCACCTTGGCGGTGGAGTAGTCGTCGAAGCCCTCGGAGAAGCCGACGTTCTTGATGCCGACCGCGTAGCCGATGCCGCGGACGACGCCTTCGCCGTGCGTGGTGTTGGACAGGCCGCCCGGCAGCTGCCGTACGTCCGCGCCCTCGCTGGACTCCCACTGGCGCTCCGGCGGCAGGGGCATCGCCTTGACGCGGCGCAGGAGTTCGGCGACCGGCGCCGGGGAGTCGACGGGCTGGCCCGTCGGCATGATGGTCCCCTGCTCCATCGCGTTGAGCCGGCGGAACTCCACCCGGTCCATGCCGACGGCGTCGGCGAGCTTGTCCATCTGCGCCTCGTAGGCGAAGCACGCCTGGACCGCGCCGAAGCCGCGCATGGCGCCGCAGGGCGGGTTGTTGGTGTAGAGGGCGAGGGCCTCGATGTCGACGTCGTCGACCACGTAGGGGCCGATCGACAGCGAGGAGGCGTTGCCGACGACCGCGGGGGAGGCGGAGGCGTACGCGCCGCCGTCCAGCACGATGCGGCACTTCACGTGGGTGAGCTTGCCGTCCTTCGTGGCGCCGTGCTCGTAGTACAGCTTGGCGGGGTGGCGGTGGACGTGCCCGAAGAAGGACTCGAACCGGTTGTAGACGATCTTGACCGGCTTGCCCGTGCGCAGCGCCAGCAGACAGGCGTGGATCTGCATCGACAGGTCCTCGCGACCGCCGAAGGCGCCGCCGACGCCGGACAGCGTCATCCGGACCTTGCTCTCGGGCAGGCCGAGGACGGGCGCGATCTGCCGCAGGTCGCTGTGCAGCCACTGGGTGGCGATGTAGAGGTGGACGCCGCCGTCCTCGTCCGGCACCGCGAGACCCGACTCGGGGCCGAGGAAGGCCTGGTCCTGCATGCCGAAGGTGTACTCGCCCTTGACGACGAAGTCGGCCTTCCTGGCGGCCTCCTCGGCGTTGCCGCGGATGATCGGCTGGCGGTGCACGATGTTCGGGTGCGGGACGTGACCGCAGTGGTGGTCGTCGCGGTTCTCGTGGATGAGGATCGCGTCCGGGGCGGTCGCGGAGGCCTCGTCGGTGATGACCGGCAGCTCGCGGTACTCGACCTTGATCTTCGCGGCGGCGCGGCGGGCCGTCTCCGGGTGGTCGGCGGCGACGATCGCGACCGGCTCACCGTGGTGGCGTACCTTGCCGTGCGCGAGGACCGGGGTGTCCTGGATCTCCAGGCCGTAGTTCTTCACGTCGGTCGGCAGGTCGTCGTACGTCATGACGGCGTAGACGCCCGCCATGGCGAGGGCCTCGCTCGTGTCGATGGACACGATCTCGGCGTGGGCGACCGTGGAGCGCAGGATCTGCCCCCAGAGCATGTCCTCGTGCCACATGTCGGACGAGTACGCGAACTCGCCGGTGACCTTGAGGGTGCCGTCCGGGCGGAGGGTGGACTCACCGATGCCGCCCTTGGTCTTGGAACCCTGGGTGATTTTGGTGGGAGCGCCGTTGGCGGGCATGCTCAGACCCCCTCGGACTGCCGGGCGGCCGCGAGGCGGACCGCGTCCATGATCTTCTCGTAGCCGGTGCAGCGGCACAGGTTGCCCGACAGCGCCTCGCGGATGTCCGCGTCGGTCGGGTTCGGGTTGCGCTCCAGCATCTCGTCGGCGGCGACCAGCAGTCCCGGCGTGCAGAAGCCGCACTGCACGGCGCCGGCGTCGATGAACGCCTGCTGGATCGGGGAGAGTTCGGTGCCCTCACCGGTTAGCGAGTCCTGCCCCTTGGCCGACCAGCCCTGGGCGTCCTGCACGGACGTACCGCAGGCACCGGAGGCGCAACCGCCGCCTTCGGCACGCTGCTTGGCGTAGTCCGCGAGCCCCTCGACGGTCACGACCTCCCGGCCCTCGACCTGACCGGCGGCGACCAGGCACGAACACACCGGCACGCCATCCAGCCGGACCGTGCAGGAACCGCACTCGCCCTGCTCGCAGGCGTTCTTGGAACCCGGCAGACCCAGCCGCTCGCGCAGCACGTACAGCAGGCTCTCGCCCTCCCAGACGTCGTCGGCTTCCTGCGGACGTCCGTTGACGGTGAAGTTGACGCGCATCACGCAGCTCCCTCGGTGGCGCGGCGGGCGCCGCGGTACGACTCCCAGGTCCAGGTCAGCGTGCGGCGGGCCATGATGCCGACCGCGTGGCGGCGGTAGCTCGCCGTGCCCCGGACGTCGTCGATCGGGTTGCAGGCGGCGGAGCACAGGTCCGCGAACTGCTTGGCGACCGACGGGGTGATGATCTTTCCGTTGTCCCAGAAGCCGCCCTCTTCGAGCGCCGCGTTCAGGAACTCCTCGGCCGCCTTCGCCCGCACGGGCGTGGGCGCGGCCGAGCCGATGCCGGTGCGGACCGTGCGGGTCTCGGGGTGCAGCGCGAGGCCGAAGGCGCACACGGCGATGACCATGGCGTTGCGGGTGCCGACCTTGGAGTACTGCTGCGGTCCGTCGGCCTTCTTGATGTGCACGGCCCGGATGAGCTCGTCGGCGGCGAGCGCGTTGCGCTTCACGCCGGTGTAGAACTCGTCGATCGGGATACGGCGGCTGCCGCGCACCGACTCGACCTCGACCTCGGCGCCGGCCGCCAGCAGGGCGGGGTGGGCGTCGCCGGCCGGGGAGGCGGTGCCGAGGTTGCCGCCGACTCCGCCGCGGTTGCGGATCTGCGGGGAGGCGACCGTGTGCGAGGCCAGGGCGAGGCCCGGCAGCTCGGCGCGCAGCCGGTCCATGATCTCGCTGTACGGGACGGAGGCGCCGAGCCGCACGCTGTCCTCGCCGACCTCCCACTCGTAGAGGTCGCCGACGCGGTTCAGGTCGAGGAGGTACTCGGGCCGGCGGTGGTCGAAGTTGATCTCGACCATCACATCGGTGCCACCCGCAATCGGCACAGCGGTGGGGTGCTCGGCCTTTGCGGCGAGCGCCTCCTCCCAGCTGGCGGGGCGAAGGAAGTCCATGACCGGCTCTCTTCTTCTTCGTCTCGTGGGTCGTACGGTTTGAGCCAGATCTGGTGCGGCGAGCCCGGCTCGTTCATGTGCTGTTCACGCGGATTGACGTCAGTACACAGCGCGGTGCTCCACCGGGGTCAGTCACGGAAACCATGAAGGAGTTGGCTGGCCAGCGAGGTCATCTTGTAGATTCGTATGAACGGAGGTCACCAGTAACCTCCCCGTTTTTCCGTGGAAACGTGAGACACACCCCTTGTGACCAGGGACACAGCCGGGACGCACCCCGGCGGACGGAGGTCACCGCTCACCGGTCCGCAGGCCGGGCCCGCTCACCACACGAGCCACTGGATCCATCGTAGATTTCGAGACAAAGAACGGCGGCGACGAGAATGCGGCTGCGCGCACTGCTGGACACCGACGCGCTGGGCCTCAGGCTGCTCGGCGGCGAGGACGAGCTGGACCGCACCGTCCGCGGTGTGATGACCACCGACCTCAGGGACCCCAGCCGCTACCTCTCGGGCGGTGAACTGGTGCTCACCGGGCTGGCCTGGCGCCGCGACGCCGCGGACTCCGAGCCGTTCGTACGCATCCTGGCGCAGGCCGGTGTGGCCGCGCTGGCGGCCGGCGAGGCCGAGCTCGGGGATGTGCCGGACGACCTGGTGCTGGCCTGCGCCCGCCACCGGCTGCCGCTGTTCGCGGTGCACGAGTCGGTGGCGTTCGCGACGATCACCGAGCATGTCGTGCGGCAGGTCAGCGGTGAGCGGGCCGGGGACCTCGCGGCCGTCGTCGACCGGCACCGCCGGATGATGACGTCGGGCCCCGCGGGCGGCGGTCCGGACGTGGTCCTCGACCTCCTCGGCTCCGACCTGGACCTGCGGGCATGGGTGCTGTCACCGACCGGGCGGCTCATCGCGGGTTCGAAGGTGGCGGGCCCGGCGCTGCCCGCCGACCTGTGCGCGAGGCTGGCGGCGGAACAGCTGACGGCCGCCCGCACGGGCCGCCGCGGCCCGCACCGGGTGTCCCTCGGCGGCACGCCGTACTCCCTGTTCCCGATCCGCAGCAGCGGCCGCTCCCCGCAGGCGGCGCGCGACGTGCGCGAGACGGTGCTGTCGGACTGGCTGCTGGCCGTGGACGCGGACGCGAGCGACTGGCCCGAGGAGCGGCTCGACCTCCTCCAGGGCGTCACGCAGCTGATCGCGGTGGAACGGGACCGCAGGGACGCGGCGCGTACGGTCCGCCGCCGCCTCGCGCAGGAGGTCCTGGAACTGGTCCAGACGGGCGCGGCGCCCGCCGAGATCGCCGCGCGCCTGCGGGTCGCCGCGCCGGTGCTGCTGCCCGGCCTCGGGGCGGCGCCGCACTGGCAGGTGGTCGTCGCCCGCGTGGAGTGGGAGGGCGGGGACATCGAGGCGGGCCCGGTCGCCCAGTCCCTGCTGGAGGAGATCCTGGTCGACCCGCTCGCGACCGGCCCGGAACCCTCCGACCGCATCGCCGTGGCCCACACGGGCGACGAGGCCATCGCCCTGGTCCCCCTCCCGGCGGTCTCGTCGGAGCACGACGGCTCCGAGGCGGGGATCCTCGCCGACGCGCTCCTGGAGTCGGTCCGCGGCCCGCTGTCGGCGGGCCTGGACGACGACGGCCGGGTCACGCTCGGCGTGAGCGCGGCCGTGCACTCGGCGGAGGGTCTGCGCGGCGCCCTGGAGGAGGCCCGCCACGCCCGCCGGGTGGCGGCGGCGCGCACCGGCCGGGTCTGCGCGGCCGGCCACCAGGAGCTGGCCTCGCACGTGCTGCTGCTCCCCTTCGTCCCCGACGACGTACGCCGGGCGTTCACGGCCCGCCTCCTGGACCCCCTGCGCGACTACGACCGCCGCCACCGCGCCGAGCTGATCCCGACCCTGGAGGCGTTCCTGGAGTGCGACGGCTCCTGGACGCGCTGCGCGACCCGGCTGCACCTGCACGTCAACACGCTGCGCTACCGGGTCGGGCGGATCGAGCAGTTGACGAGCCGGGACCTCTCCCGACTGGAGGACAAGCTGGACTTCTTCTTGGCATTGCGGATGAGTTGAGCCGGTGCGGGCCCTCGGGCGGATGGCACCAAGTGCCGCCGCTGTCCCACGACTTTGTGAAATCCTTCACCCACCCTCTTGGCCGGGCGCTCCGATTCGTGCTGAGATGCCGCCACCACTCAACAGCTCGATGGCGTGCTCGGGGAGGGCAACGTGGCGCATACCGCCATGTCTGGTAACGGAACGACCGCCGGCGACGATCCACTCCAGACCGCGGTATGGCGGCTGCGCTCACGCGCCTGCTGGGCGGACGCGGCGGCCCTGCTCCAGCCGGTCACCGCGCAGGCCGCGCTCCAGCGGGCCGCGCTGCTGGTGGAGCGGTGTCTGTACACCGAGCAGGGCTGGGAGGACGCCGAGGACGCGCTGCGCACGGCCGAGGCGCTCGCCCACAGTGACGAGGAGCGGGGAGCGGCCGCTTGTGAACGCGGGCAACTTGCGTATGCGGCGACCCTGCACTCGGTGCGCGACCGGGCCGACGAGGCGCGGGCGGCGCTGGGGCGGGCGGCGGCGCTGATCGCTCCGGGGGCGGCGGGGCGGGCGTTGCTGGACTTCCGGCGGGGGTTGCTGGCGGAGAACCTGGCGCGCTCCCCGCAGGCGGCGCGGGCGGCCTACCGCAGGGCCCACGCGGGCGCGACGGCCCATGCCGACCCCCTGCTGCTGTCCTTCACCTGGCGCCACCTGGCCGGACTGGCGCTGCGGGACGGCGAGTTGGCGGAGGCTCGGCACGGCTTCGCCGAATCCCTGCGGATCCGCGAGGAGTTGGGGTACCTGGTGGGTACGGCCCCCGCCCTGGTGTCCCTGGCCGAGACGGAGACCGAACCGGAGGCATCACGACTGCGCGAGGAGGCTCGCCGCCTGTTCCGCCTGCTGGGCGGCGTCCCCACGTGGCTGTCCCGCCAACTGGCCCCGGCACCTCCGGCGGCGGGGGCGGCCACGGCGTGACGCGGGGCCGGAGTTCGCGCCCGCCACTCCCCGGGGCCCCAGGACCCCCAGACCCCCGCTTTCGGCCCTGAACGGACCTCGTCCTCAAACGCCGGACGGACCGGATCGCCTGGACCGGCGCCAGGGACGGGACCGAACGGCGTTCTGGAGACAGCCGGCCGCACCCGTCACCGCGCCCCCGCGAAGTGCTCCCCCACCAACGACCGCACCACGTCCTCGTCGCCCGCGATCAACGCGTCCAGGAGCGCCGTGTGTTCCGCCGCGTCGGCGATGAGGTCGGCGTGGCCGCGGGGGAACGGGCGGGCTGGTCTCACCAGGGGCCACTGGGCGCGTCGGTGCAGGTCGTCGGCGATCTGGACGAGTTGGTCGTTGCCGCACAGGGACAGCACGGCGCGATGGAAGGTGCGGTCCGATTCCGCGTACGTCGCCCGGCAGCCGGTCGACGCCGCGCGCACCGTCGCCTCGGCCAACGGGCGTAGTTCCGCCCAGCGTTCGCCGGGGACGCTGCGGGCGAGGCGGAGCATCACCGGGACCTCGATCAGGGCGCGGACCTCGGCCAGTTCGGCCAGCTCCCGGGCGCCGCGCTCGACCACCCGGAACCCCCGGTTGGGGACGACCTCCACGGCGCCCTCCAGCGTGAGCTGCTGCATGGCCTCGCGGACCGGCGTCGCGGAGACGCCGAAGCGTTCGCCGAGGGCGGGGGCGGAGTACACCGCGCCGGGAGTCAGCTCGCCGGTGACGAGCGCGGTGCGCAGGGCGTCGAGGATCTGTCCCCGCACCGAGGCCCGCTGGACGACCGGCCGGGGCCGTGGGATGGGCTGCTCGCTGTGGGTGTGCTCACCACGGACCGTCGGCGCCGGGGCCGCCTGGCCGAGGTCCACGTCCGTGGCCGGCGCGACCCGGCCCTGCGGCGGCACCCGCGGCGGTCCCGGACGGTGGTCCGGCGCGTCCGGCATCTCCGGTACCTGCGGAGTCCCCGTGGCCGCGGAGCCCTGCGCGCCCTGCTTCACGGGTCCTCCTGCGGATGTGTCGACACTTGGGGTCATTACTGCGGGTTGTTACTCACCCGTCAAGCACCATAGGCGCAGAACTCGACAGTTCAAACCACGGCGATCTCAGGTAAGGTAAGCCTTACCTTCAAACCTCGCGGATCGGCGGTCCAGCATGCCCGTGCCCCCCTCGGCCCTCACGGACGCGTACACCCGTCTCGCCGAGGTCCTGCCGGGGCTCGGCATCACCCAGCCGGCCGGCGACGAGCAGCTCCCGCGGCACGACGGCTGGGTCGCCGTCGCCGCCCTCGCGGAGGGCGGTACGGGTCTCGACACCTTCCTGGCCTGGGACGACGCACAGGTACGGCGCGACTACGGACAGCCCGGACGCCCCGACGTCATCGCGAGCTTCGGCCTCCACCGCTACGCCTGGCCCGCCTGCCTGCTGATCACCGTGCCCTGGTTCCTGCTGCGCCGCGTCCCCCGCTACCCCGTGACGCATGTCTCGTACGACCGCACGGCCCCCGGACTCTCCATGGGCCGCCTGGCCGTCCGCCCCGCGTCCTTCGCCTGCCTCCCCGGCGACCCGGCGGCCACGCTGCCCGGCGCCAGGGTCGTCCCCGACGAGGAGGCGCTGCGCGCGGAGGTGCGGGCCGCCGTCGCCGAGCACCTCGAACCCGTCCTCGCCGGCTTCGGACCCCGGATGCGGCGGCGCGGACGCGCCCTGTGGGGCATGGCGACGGACGAGGTCGTGGAGGGTCTGTGGTACGTCGCCCACCTGCTCGGGGGCAGCGAGCAGGAGCGGGCGCGGCATGAGCTGGAGCTGCTGCTGCCGGGCGCGACGAAGCCGTACGTCGGCTCGGCCGCCTTCCGTGAACTCACCGGTCCGAACGGCGAGTCGCTGCCCACCCGGGACCGGGCGAGCTGCTGCATGTTCTACACACTGCGTCCCGAGGACGCCTGCGCCACCTGCCCCCGCACCTGCGACGCGGAGCGGGTCACCAAGCTTCTGGCCGCCGCCAGTTGAGGCACCCTCAGATCCGGGCGTACCGCGCCGTGCCGTAAGATCACTCGCGAGCGCGACACCCGTGGCGGTTACCGGCGTTTCACAATTTCCTCACTCAGCACGGGAACTTTTCGTGGAACCACCCGTACGGGTAGTGTTGTTCGAACTCAACTCCCGCCCCTCAAGCGGCAGTTCGAGCAGAACGTCGCCCTGAGCATCCCCTTGCACTTCCTTGGCGGCCTCTTGCCCCGAAACCCCCTGAGGGCCGGTGGGATTGGGCCACTATGGCGGGCGTTACGCCCTATCCCAATGCAAGGGACCCCAGATGAGATTGACCGACATATCGCTGAACTGGCTACTTCCGGGCGCCGTCCTGCTCCTGGGCCTGCTGGCGGCGATAGCGGTGCTGCGGCGCGGGAAGGCCTCGGGGAAGGACACGAGCGCGGACGACTCGTGGGAGCGCAGCGAGGAACGCCGCAGGCGCAAGGAGGCCCTGTACGGCACCGTCTCCTACGTCCTGCTGTTCTGCTGTGCGGCGGTGGCCGCCGCGCTCTCCTTCCATGGCCTGGTCGGCTTCGGTGAGCAGAACCTCGGCCTCTCCAACGGCTGGCAGTATCTGGTGCCGTTCGGCCTCGACGGCGCGGCGATGTTCTGCTCCGTGCTCGCCGTGCGGGAGGCCAGCCACGGTGACGCGGCGCTCGGCTCCCGGATACTCGTGTGGACGTTCGCGTTCGCCGCGGCCTGGTTCAACTGGGTGCACGCGCCCAGGGGCGTCGGCCACGACGGCGCCCCCCACTTCTTCGCCGGCATGTCCCTGTCGGCGGCGGTGCTGTTCGACCGGGCGCTGAAGCAGACCCGCCGGGCCGCCCTGCGCGAGCAGGGCCTGGTGCCCAGACCCCTCCCGCAGATCCGGATCGTCCGCTGGCTGCGGGCGCCCCGCGAGACCTACCGGGCCTGGTCGCTGATGCTCCTGGAGGGCGTGCGCAGCCTGGACGAGGCGGTCGACGAGGTGCGCGAGGACAAGCGGCAGAAGGACGAGGCCCGGCTGCGCCGGCGCGAGCAGCAGCGCATGGAGCGCGCCCAGCTGAAGGCCATCAGCCGGGGCCACCGGGGCTTCGTCGGCCGGGGCGCCGGACGACAGGCCGAGCCACAGGCGCTGGAGCGCGCCGAGCGCGTCACCGCGGAGCCTGCCATATCCACGCCGGAGCAGCTGCCCGTGCGCGCGCGTCCGTCATTGCAGCCCGTTCGCACCGGTTCTGATCCGGTCACCGTCGACCTCACCGCGGAGGACGACACCATGGCGCTGCCGCGGCTCGACTCCCTGGAGCGCAAGCTCAAGGACCTGGAGCAGCAGTTCGGCTGAGGCCGAGGACGCCTCTCATCCACGGCAAGGGGCGCGACCCGGGTTTCGGGTCGCGCCCCTTCGCGTTCGCGCCGCAGTGAGGCACGCGCGCGTCGAACGCCGTACGTCCTACGACGCACAGCGCTCCCTCGTCACGCGGCACCCGCGTCGAGTTCGAACCACACCGCCTTCCCCACGCCGTGCGCCCGCACCCCCCAGGCGTCCGCGAGGGACTGGACCAGGAACAGCCCTCTGCCGTGCGTACCGTCGTCGGCGTTCGGTACGCGCAGTCTGGGCCGGCGGGTCACGAAGTCCCTCACCTCCACCCTGAGTCCGTGCGGTCCGACGGTGGCCGTCAGGACCGCGTCACGGTCGGTGTGGACGAGCGCGTTGGTGACCAGCTCGCTGGTGAGCAGTTCGGCCACGTCCGACCGTCCGGGCCTCCCCCAGTGCCGTAACAGCTCGCGCAGCGCCCTGCGAGTCTCGGGTACGGCCCGCAGGTCCGCCCGCCCGAGTCTGCGCCTGAGCTGAGACGTCCGCGCGTGTTCCCCGGCGCCGGCGGCTTCGTCCTCCGCCGTCTCCACCGAGGAGGCCCCGACCACCATGGGACCGCCTCCCCATGCCTGCCTCTTCATGACCCCCGCCCGCGTGCCGATGTCGGTACCCCCTGCTCGAACACGTTCACGGGAACCATTTCCCAGTGGGACCGGCGCCAGTCATGTCGAGTCGGCAACGACCGGGTGTTCGGCCACGATGGGATCGGCGCACGCCGGGTGCACGCATACCGGAACGTCACCGTCCGGGCGCCCCGGAGGCGCCCATTCCCGTGACCGAACCGTGTCGGCCACCGGCGAGGAGGTCCGGTCGGCGGGCGAGGCACGGTTCCGGGAAGGGGAGGCGAGACGGTCCGGCCGTTCCTGGAGGAGGTGGCCGACCAGGGCGGTTCGGCACGGCTCGGAGCCGGCCCGCGAGGCGCCGCCCTGACCACCTGGGATCGGCGCGGCTACGGATTCGGCCCTGCCGACGCGACCGTACCGGCCACAGGCACGCGGACGGCGCGACACAGCGTCGAGAGCTGACGAAGCGTCGGCACGGCGGTCGCCAAAAGTGGCCGGAACTCGCTTGTCCAGCCCACGGCGCCCGCGGTTCCGATGCGCCTGATCTTGTGGCTCCGCGTGGGACGTTCTCGGCGGGCAGGACGCCGTCCGCGCCGTTCTTCGCCTCCCATGCCTTCGGCTCCTTCCGGAAGCCGGCGGTGAGGTCACGCGCAGTCCGGCTGCCAGGGCGGAGCGGCGGCCCGGACGACGGGCGGCGAGTGGTGCCGTGGAGGGTGCGGGGCCGCCCGTCCGACCCCCGTCCGGGTGGGCGGCCCCGCTGGTGTGGTGGTGCGGTGGTGCGGTGGTCAGTAGAGCTTGTCGACCGCGGTCGTGGTCGTCTTCTTGAAGGCCTTCACCGGCGCGTTCGTGAAGTCGCCCATCTGCCCCCAGCGCACGACGGTGACGGTGCCGCCGTCCCGGCCGACGGAGGTGAGGTTGATGTCCATCGCGCCCCACGAGGCGCGGGTGTGCACGCCGTGGACGCGGGCGCCCTCCTCCACCGGCAGGCTGCCGTAGCTCCGGTACTCGGCCTCGATCTCCGGGTCGGCGTCGCTGCGCAGCGCACAGCGCCGGACCTCCTTGTCGAGGCGCGTGGCGAGGGCCTTGGCCTTGGCGCTGTCGCCGACGACGACGGTGAGCTGCTGGGCGTTCGTCTCCAGTTCGGTGCGGAACGCGCGGTAACGGGAGTCGTAGGCGAGCAGCGCGTCGCCGAAGCAGTACCGCATCTCCTCGGGGACGCCGTCGGTGACCTTGTCGGCGATCCAGCCCGAGGAGGGGTGCGGCGGAAGTTCGGACGCCGACAGGAACTTCGGCGCGGGCGCCTTCGTCGCGGCGCCGGCCGGTGCGGCGGCGAGTGCGGTGCCTGCGGCGAGGCCCGCGACGACGAGTGCGGTGAGCGCGCCTGCTCGGGTGAGCTTGGGCATGGGTGTCCCCCCGTGGATGGTGGATGCGATGAGTGCGTGGACGATCGAACGTCGGGACACCGACGCCGGATGGTCCGTCCGGCCTGGTCGGTGCGACACCAAGAGCATCAGCCGTCACGGGCACCGGACGCAACCGCCGACGCCCGATCCGCCCCGGTGGAACCATCCCAGCCCTTGTGACGTGCAGGTACAGGGAGTGCCTGGGATGCCGTCCAGGGACGGGGAGGACGTGGGAGAACCGTGTCGGAAGAACAGGACGACGATGTCCGGGAGTTCGCGTCGTCGCTCAGGCGCCTGAAGGACCGCACCGACCGCAGCTACGGTCAGCTGGCCCGCCGCCTGGACATGAACACCTCGACGCTGCACCGCTACTGCGCGGGTGACGCGGTCCCCCTCGACTTCGCGCCCGTGGAACGCTTCGCCGCGCTGTGCCGGGCGACGCCGGAGGAGCGGCTGGAGCTGCACCGGCTGTGGATCCGGGCGGTGGCGGCACGCCGACGGGCGCGTACGGCGACTCCCGGCACGGCGACTCCCGGCACGGCGACCTCCGGCACGACGCCGTCCGCTGTGGCGCCTTCTCCCTCGGTGGTTCCCGCCACGGCGGACGACTCCCCCGCGGCTGAGGAGCCGGCCCACGGCGCACCTCCCCGCCGCCCCTGGTACCGCCGCCGGCGCCTCCTGGTCGCCGCGGCCGCGGCGACCGCGCTCCTCGCCACGCTGGGCAGCCTCTCCGCCCTGCCGGACGACCGTCCCCGGGCGAGGGGATCCGTCCAGGGCGCCGATCCGTCCCGTACGACCGAGGCGGGCACTCCCCGTCCGACGGCGACCGGGTCTCCGAGCCCCTCCCCCACCCCGCCGTCCCCGTCGGCGGGCCCCTCGAAGAAGCCCTCGGCTCAGCCGACCGCGACCGGCGACAGCCCCTCGAAGGACACCGGCGAGAAGCAGCCCGTGACCGGCGTGCCGCTCACCTGGAGCGCCGACTCCCATGTGTGGCAGGCCGGTTGCGGCCACGACTACGTCATCGCCAAGCCCCCGCAGCAGGTGCCCCCGCCGCCCGTCCCGCAGTACGCCGGGACCTGGGCGGCGACCCAGAACGCGGTGCACGGCGGGCAGACGATGGTGAAGATCACCGTGCAGGGGCGGTCGTCCACGGCCGTCGTCCTGGAGGCCCTCCGGGTCCGCGTCGTCGGCCGCTCGGCGCCCTTCGAGGGCACGTCCTACGCCATGGACCACGGCTGCGGCGGCGCGCTGACGCCCCGCTACTTCGACGTCGACCTGGACAAGGACCGGCCCATCGCCCGCCCGACCGACGGCAACGACACGGGCACCCCGATCCCCGCGATGCGGCTGCCCTACCGGGTGTCCGCCGAGGACCCGGAGGTGCTGCTGGTCACCGCGCAGACGAAGACCTGCGACTGCAGCTGGTACCTCGAACTGGACTGGTCCTCCCAGGGCCGCACCGGCACGGCCCGCATCGACGACCACGGCCGGCCGTTCCGTACGACGAGCATCCAGGAGCTGCCCAGGTACATGTACGACACCTCGGCGCGCGCATGGGTGCCGTACACCTGAGCCGTACACCGCCGCGGGCGGCCTCACGCCTCCCAGACGGCGGCGGCCGTACGGTCGTCGGCGTACCCCTTGACCCGGACCTGGGCGTCGGCGAGGAAGGCGGCGAGGCCGGGCGGCTCGGGCGCCGACCACCGTCCGGTGAGGTAGGCGGCGAGGTCGGGTTCGCCGCGCAGGGGGTCGGCGAGGCCGCCGGTGCACATCAGGAGGGTGTCTCCGGGGCGGGCCACCGAGGCGCGGAAGCGGAAGGGCTCGCGGGGCGCTTCGGGGGCCGGGTCGTAGGGGCTCGGGGGTGTGGCGATGCCGAGGTCCATGGTGAGGCGGTCGCCCTCGGGGGTCTCGGCGGGTGGCGAGCCGAAGCCGACGACGGGGTCGCCGGTGGCGTCGGTGACGCGGGGCTCGATGTCCTGCCATTCGCCGTCCCGCAGCCGGAAGAGTCCGCCGGTGCCGACGCCGAAGAAGACGCGGGTACGGCACCCGGCGTCGGCGGGCAGGAGCAGGCAGCGCAGGGTCACCGCGTACTCCTCCGGTTCGATGCCCTGTTCGACGGCGCTGGCGCGGAGTCTGCCGAGGCTGCGGTCGGTGAGGCGGTGCAGCCCGGACTTGAGGTCGCCGCGCCGTGCGGCCCTGGTGTCCTCCGCGAGCCTCGGGTGGCTGCGGCCGACGGCCCTGCCGATCCAGTGACAGGCCTGGGCCGCGGCGCGATGCGCGTTCGGGGTGGCTCGGGCGCCGGTGGCCATCGCCACCAGGACCAGGGCGTGGTCGCCGGCGCCGAAGCGGGCGGTGAGCAGGGAGTCGCGGCGGGGTTCTCCCCGGTAGCGGGCGGAGTCGCCGCGCAGGGAGACGGCCCGCAGGGTGCAGGCACCGTAGTGGGCGCCGTCGAGGACGGTGTCGGCGACCAGGTCGTCGAGGTCGTCGGGGTCCGCGGGCGGGAGGGCGGTGGGTTCCGCGGCGTAGGTGGGCGGGCCGTTGCCGACGTAGTCGAGGGGGGTCGGGGGGACGGCGGGCAGGTCCGCGTGGGTGGCGGTGTGTACGGGCGGGGTGGTGGGCGGCGAGGTTGTGGGCGGCGGATCTCTGGGCGGCGGCGTGGCGGAGCGGGGTTCGGCCTCGGTCTCCGGCGGCGTGTGCTCCTGGGGTGCCTTCACCGTGAAGCCCGGTGGCCTCGGCAGGCCCGCCGGGAAGGTCGACAGCTGCTCCGCGGCGGCCGTGCCGACTCGCGGCGGGGGAACCTCGGCGCCCGTGCCGGGCACCCCGTTCACCGTCCCGGCCGCCGAGGCGAACCGGTCGTCCAGTGAGTCGGGCGCCGTCGTCGGGCCCGTGTCCCCGGTGGCGTCACCGTACAACTGCCCCCACCAGTCGTCCTCCTGACCGGTGGGCCTTCCCCCCTGCTGGCTCATGCCCCCAATTGTCCACCGCACGGGCCCGATGAAAACGGGGCATCCGGAAAATCCGACCCGCTGCACCACGCCGAAAGCGGCGTGTCGGGTGAGGAGTTGAACAGTCATGCGAAACGGGCGGCACAGGTCGCCGGGCGGTCCCACCCCCCACGGGAGAACCGCCCGGCGACTGCCGGGTGACCCGGGCCCCGATCCCCTTCGCGCGCTCAGCGCACGTCGTGGGCCCGGGTCACGATCTGGGTGACCTACGGGTGCTCACCCGACCCCGTCCTCCGGCAGCGTGTACCGCGGGAGCGGCACAGGTATGCCTCCCGAGACCCAAGTAGGGCAAAGGGGGCGGTGGTCGAAGCTGCGGTGGCGCCACCTTGGCAGAGTGGCGGGTGATACGGCGATGATGTGCCGAGGCGGTTTTGCGCCGTGGCCGCTTTCCGCCATGGACCGGACGCCGGTGTTCGCTCGGGGAGGGGCGCAAGCTGATGCTGGGAGTGATCGGTCTCGACGAGACGCACGAGTCGGCCTACCGGGCGCTCGTGTCCGTGGGCGCCGCCGACGTACCCGATCTCGCGCGGCGGCTCACGCTCGGCGAGCACGACACCGAGCGCGCCCTGCGCCGCCTGGAGCGGCACGGCCTCGCGGCCCAGTCCTCCGCGCGGCCCGGCCGCTGGGTCGCGGCGCCCCCCGGGGTGGCGCTGGGCGCGCTGCTCACCCAGCAGCGGCACGAGCTGGAGAAGGCGGAGCTGGCGGCCGCGATGCTGGCCGAGGAGTACCGGGCGGCGGCCGCCGAGCCCGCCGTGCACGACCTGGTCGAGGTCGTGATCGGCGCGGCCGCGGTGTCCCAGCGCTTCCTCCAGCTCCAGCTCGGGGCGAGCGAGGAGGTGTGCGCGCTGGTCACCGGCACCCCCGTCGCCGTCACCGGCCCGGAGAACGACGCGGAGGCACAGGCAGCCGGTCGCGGCGTGCGCTACCGGGTGGTCCTGGAGCGCTCGGTGCTCGACCAGCCGCACGGCATCACCGAGCTGTCCGCCGCCCTCGGCCGCGAGGAGCAGATCCGGGTCGTGGACCGGGTGCCGACCAAGCTGGTGATCGCCGACCGGACGCTGGCCCTGGTGCCGCTCACCTCGCACACCACGGAACCGGCCGCGCTGGTCGTCCACGCGAGCGGGCTGCTGGAGCTGCTGTCCGGGCTGTTCGAGTCGGTGTGGCGGGAGGCGCTGCCGGTACGCCTCGGCGCGGCCGGCGTCACCGAGCAGGGGCCGGACGGGCCCGACGACACCGACCTGGAGGTGCTCTCCCTGCTGCTGGCCGGCCTGACCGACGCGAGCGTGGCCAAACAGCTCGACCTGGGCCTGCGGACCGTGCAGCGCCGGGTGAAGCGGCTGATGGAGCTGACCGGGGTGACGACACGGCTGCAGCTCGGGTGGCACGCGTACGAGCGCGGGTGGGTGGCGCGGGAGCGGCAGGGGTGAGCGCAGGGCCGTTCCGGCACCCGGGCCCTGGGGCACCCCCGCTCCGACAAGGCTGATCTGCGCGTTCTCGCTGCCTCCGGCACTCTGGTCAGATGGGAGTGTGGGACCTCGTGCTGGTCGGCCTGGTCCTCCTGCTCGGCCTGTGCGGAGTGCTGGTGCCCGGTGTGCCGGGGTCGTGGCTGGTGTGGGCCGCGGTCATGTGGTGGGCGCTGCAGGACCCCCAGCCCGTCGCGTGGTGGGTGCTCGTGGGGGCCACGGTCGTGCTGTTCCTCTCCCAGGTGGTGCGGTGGGCGTTGCCGCCCCGCCGACTGCGCCCGAGCTGGGCGAGCCCGCGCGTGGCCGGGTATGCCGGAGCGGGGTCCTTGCTGGGCTTCTTCCTGATCCCCGTGCTGGGCGCGATCCCCGGCTTCATGGCCGGCGTCTACGTCGCGGAACGCCTCCGGCTGGGCCGCCACGGCGAGGCGGTGGCCGCGCTGCGGACGGCGATGCGCTCGGGCGGGTCCAGCGTCCTGACGGAGCTGTTCACGTGCCTGCTGATCGCGGGGGCGTGGGTGGGAGCGGTGTTCTGGGGCTGAGTCCCGGCACGTCGTCCGGGCCGGCAGCCGCTGCCTACGGAAGCGTCCCCTCCAGCCTCAGCAGCCGTAGCTTGCGCTCCAGGCCGCCCGCGTAGCCGGTCAGTGAGCCGTCGGCGCCGATCACACGGTGGCACGGGCGGACGATCAGCAGCGGGTTGGCACCGATCGCGCCGCCGACGGCGCGTACGGCGGCGCGGGAGGCGCCGATCCGCGCGGCGATCTCGCCGTACGTCGTCGTGGCCCCGTAGGGAACGGCGTCCAGGGCGGCCCAGACCCTCTCCCGGAACTCGCTGCCGTCGGTGCTCGTCTCCAGCCGGAACTCCTTGAGCTCACCGGCGAAGTAGGCGGCGAGCTGTTCCTCGGCCGCGCGGAACAGCGCGGGGTCGCGCCGCCAGCCGTCCTGGACGGTACGGCCGCCCTTCTGGCCGGGCACGGACAGGGACGTCAGGGCGCCGGTGGCGGGGTCGGCGGTGAGGAGGAGGGTGCCGACGGGGCTGTCGAGCTCGGTCCAGTGGGCCGGGGCGGCCATGGTGGTCCCGGTGGTCGTGGTCATCAGTACTCCAGCTCCCCTGCTGCACGCAGGTGTTGTGAGGCGTAGGAGCGCCAGGGGCGCCAGCTGTCGGGGGCGTCGTCGACGCCGGGCGGGGCGACGTCCGGGTCGCCGAGGGCACGGGTGCGGATGCGGGCGATCGTCCGGTCGCCCAGCCCGGGCACGCCGAGCAGCGCGGCCGTCGCGTCGTCCCGGTCGGCGCCCGGATCCAGCCGTACGGCACCGTCGGCGAGGGCGGCGGCGAGCGCGCCCAGCGGCCCGGCGGGCTCGGCCTCGGCGAGGACGGCCGGTTCGGGGAACAGGTGGGTGAGGCTGCCGCAGGGCGCGTCGAGCGCCTTGCCGTACCGCCGCACCAGCCGCTCGGCCTCCGCCCGCCCCACCAGCGCCCGCACGGCCAGTTCGTCCGGATCCGCGGCGCCGGGCGACCGCAGCCCCGGCCGGGCGGCCACCATCGGCCCGAGCCTGGGATCGGCGCCGAGCCGCTCGTCGACGGCGTACGGATCGGCGTCCAGGTCGAACAGCCTGCGCAGCCGGTGGACGGCGGTGGTCAGATCGCGGGGATCGGAGAGGTGGAGGCGGGCGTCGAGCCAGCCGCCGGGGTGGGTGGCGGTGGTGGCCGCGGTGCGGGGGCGGGAGACGGCCCGGGGCGACGCCGCCGGGGCGCCGGGAGCGGCCGACGGGTCCGGGGTGCCCGGCCCGGGGACCGGCACGCGTGCCGGCACGGACGGCGGAGCCGACGTGCCCAGCCGCACGGCATCACCGAGCTGTCCGGCCGCAGGTGCCCGCCTCCCCGTGTCGCCGAGTCGCTCCCGCACCGCGACGATGCCGGTGCCGTGGGGCAGCCGCAGGGTGCGGCGGTACGTGCGGCGCCCGACCGGCCAGCTGACGTCCTCGACGCCCGGTACGGCCTCGTGCGCCAGCAGGTCGAAGACGGCGCCGACCTGGTACGGCCCCCGGTACGCGAGCCGCAGCGGTATCCCGGCCGACGGGGTGCCCGCGCGCCGGGTGCCGTGGCCGCTCCTCGGTGCGGCGGCGCGCAGCTCGCTCGGCGTCGACGCGTACACCTCCCGGATCGTGTCGTTGAACTGCCGCACGCTGGCGAACCCGGCGGCGAAGGCGATCTCGGTGACCGGCAGCCCGGTGGTCTGCAGGAGCACACGCGCGGTGTGCGCCCGCTGGGCCCGGGCCAGCGCGACCGGCCCGGCGCCGAGCTCGGCGGTGAGCTGCCGCTGGACCTGCCGCGCGCTGTACCCCAGCCGCGCGGCGAGCCCGGCGACGCCCTCGCGGTCGACGACCCCGTCACCGATCAGCCGCATGGCCCGCCCGACCACGTCGGCCCGCACATTCCACTCGGCGGACCCGGGCACGGCGTCCGGCCGGCACCGCCGGCAGGCCCGGAAACCCGAGCCCTGCGCGGCGGCGGCCGTCGCGAAGAACCGCACGTTGCGCCGCTTCGGCGTGACCGCCGGGCAGCTGGGGCGGCAGTAGATGCCGGTCGTCTCGACGGCGAAGAAGAACGCGCCGTCGAACCGGGCGTCCCGGCTGCGCACCGCCTCGTACCTGGTGTCCTCGTCCATCACGGTGTCCAGTCTCCGTCGCGGCCGGACGCGGTGCTGGCGGAAATCGGACACGGAAGCCGACCGGAGGATCACCGGAAGCCGACCGGAAGCCGACCCGGCCGCTACCGCCAGCCGCGCCGCTTCGCCTCCATCGCCGCCCTCCCCTCGGCCCCCTTGCGCTTCCAGTCCTTGCGGAGCTCGGCCCGGGCCCGCGCGTCCGTCTTGGCCACGATCCACTGGTTCTCCCGCATCAGCTTGCGGTAGCTCTCCAGTCGGCGCGGCGGCAGCGACCCCGCGTCGATCGCGGCCAGTACGGCGCATCCGGGCTCGCTCTCGTGCGCGCAGTCGTGGAAGCGGCACTGCCGGCCCAGTTCCTCGATCTCGGCGAAGACCTGCCCGACCCCTGTCCCGGCGTCCCAGAGCCCGACGCCGCGCAGCCCGGGCGTGTCGATCAGGACGCCGCCGCCCGGCAGGGCGAGGAGGTTGCGCGTGGTGGTCGTGTGGCGGCCCTTGCCGTCGACGTCGCGCGCGGCCTGGACCTCCATCACGTCCTCGCCGAGCAGCGCGTTCGCGAGCGTCGACTTGCCCGCGCCGGACTGTCCGAGCAGCACGGACGTACCGCCGCCCACGATCGCGGTGAGGACGTCGAGCCCCTCGCCCAGCGCCGCGCTGACCGTCAGCACGGGCACGCCGGGAGCCGTGGTCTCCACGTCCTGGACCAGGTACGACAGCGTCGCCGCGTCGGGCACGAGGTCGGCCTTGGTGAGCACCACGACCGGCTGCGCGCCCGACTCCCAGGCGAGCGCCAGGAACCGCTCGATCCGCCCGAGGTCGAGCTCGACGGCGAGGGACACGGCGACGATGGCGTGGTCGACGTTGGCGGCGAGGATCTGCCCCTCGGACCGCTTGGAGGAGGTGGAGCGCACGAAGGCGGTACGGCGCGGCAGATACGCGCGTACGTACCGGGGGCTCCCCGCGGGCTCGACGGCGACCCAGTCACCGGTGCACACGACCCGCAGCGGATCGTGCGGGGTGACGAAGGCCGTGTCGGCCCGTACGACACCGTCGGCGGTGACGACGTCGCACTGCCCGCGGTCGACCCGCACGACCCGTCCGGGCAGCAGCCCTTCGGTGTCGTACGAGGTGAACGCGTCGGCCCAGGCCGAGTCCCAGCCGTAGGGAGCCAACGCGGAGAAAACAGAGGTGGAAGTCAACGGGTGACCCTTCACAAGGGTGGCCCCGGCAGCCGCGTATTCAGGACGCGGAGAGGTGAGGTGGGATCAGCCGGCGGCCACGGAGGTGGACTTGACGAACTGGATGCGGGCAACGCTCATCGCAAAGACAGCCATCGGTCGACACCTCCTCACTCATGCTCGCTCGGCGCGGCGGCCCTCGGCCACCGCTGTGAACCACCGTCACTCTAGCCCGGCCCCTCGACGGCCCGTCAACTGGTTTTCGCGCAGTCGTGCCCGTTCAGCGCGAAGTCGTACCCCGCGGAGTTCTCTCCGTCCCGGGAGGCGAGGAAGCCGAAGGAGAGGGTGCCGTTCGCGGGGACCGTCCTGTTGTAGTCGGCGGCGGTGGCCGTGACGCGGGAGCCGTTCTGGGCGAAGCGCGCGTCCCACATCTGGCCGACCTCCTGCCCGTCCCGGAAGGACCAGGCGACGCGCCAGTCGTCGAGGGCCCGTTCGGTGGTGACGTGGATGGTGGCCTGGAAACCGTCGGGCCATTCGTTGACGAGCTCGTACTCGACGCTGCAGGTCGGCGGCGCGCTCCTCGACGGGGCCGGGCCCTCCTCTTCGGACGTGTCCGAGGTGGTGCCCTGCGGTCCGGGCTCGGGCTTCTTCCGTTCGGGAGGGTCGTCGTCGGTCGTGGCACTCTTCGACGGCTCCGGGGAGCTCTCGGAGGGCTGTGTGGCGCCGACGACCGGCAGGGACAGGCCGGGGTCGGCGACCGGCTCACGGTCGGACGGGGCACCGCCCGCGGTGGCGTCGTCGCCGGTGGAGCCGCCCGGCACCATCGACACCGCGAGGGCCAGCAGGGAGACGAGGACGGCGGCGACGAGGAGGCCGCTGCGCACGACGCGCGCCTTCTGCGCGCCGGGGTTCGGCGGCTCGGCGTCCGCCTCCGGCCCGTCGGTTCCTGAGGTGCCGAGGCGTACCTCGGCGGCTCGGCGGCGGCGCTCCAGATAGGCGAGGCCGCCCCAGCCGATCACACCGCCGGCCAGGGCCCCGGGCAGCCCGCCGCCGTGCGGCCGCAGACAGGCGGCGGCCTCGGCGCACCGCACGCAGGTGGCGAGGTGGCGGGAGAGGTCGCCGGGGGCCTCGGCGCCGGTCGAGCGGGTGACGGCGTCGAGGAGGCGGGCGTAACTGCGGCACCTCGCGTCCATCGGCGTGTCCAGCTGGTTGCGCCGGCAGCGGTCCCGGAACAGGCTGCGGACCTGGGCGAGTTCGTCGGACAGGGTGGCCGGGTCGAGGCCGAGCCGGCGGGCCACCACGGCGGGCGGCAGCGCCTCCACCTCGGCCAGCCACAGCAGCGCCGCGTCCGGTTCCTGCATGTCGCGCAGGCCGCGCAGCGCGAGCGGGCGCTGCAGCGGGGGTCCGGTGTAGCGGGCGGCCTTGTCGGAGTTGAGCCACAGACGCAGGTCGGGGTCGAGCTTGTGGCCCTGCCCGCTCTCCTCCCAGGCGGCCGCCGTGGTGCGTACGGCGGTCAGCAGCAGGGGGACGCGGGGCAGGCGGGACGGGCGGCGGCCCGTGCTTCTGAGGGTCCCGGACTCGGTCTCACGGGCCTCACGTATGCCGGCCGAGAAGGCCTCGGCGGCGAGCTGGCGTGCCGCGGCGGAGCCGGCCGTGCACAGATCGGCGTACGACAGCACGGCGTCCCAGCACTCGGAGAACAGCGCGGCCTCGGTGGCGTCCTGAGGGGTCGGCAGGTCGGGCATGGGTCTCCTGCATCCACGTGCGAGGTCAACTCGCCATATTGGCAAATGGAGTTGGGGGGAACCTCGCGGCAGGACAGGAGCCTTTCACGGAGCCGACACAACTGACAAGCGCTGTGTTCAGATGTCAGGACAGCCGCCGCGCCGCGCAACTTCAGTCCCTTGTACGGATGTCGGCCCCGTCAGTCTCACCCACCCCGCAAGGTTCCTCACTCAACCGCAGTGTTCCTCATCCACACCGACGTGTCTCATCCACACCGCGTTGTCTCATCCCCACCGCGTTGTCTCATCCCCACCGCACGTCCCCACCTATACCGTCGCGGTCCCCTCCGCCGGAAGGCTGTCCATGAAGGAGCTGACCGAGAACACCGCGCGGCCGGGTCCGGGCGGGCCGTAGCCGGGGGGCGAGGACAGGCCGAAGTCGTCCATGGTGGCGCGGTAGGCCTCGAGCAGGCGGATGTGGTACTCCAGCGGCGCGCCCTGCGGGTTGGCCTTGCCGAGCGGGGTCGTCGGCTCCGGGCACCAGGTGGTGAACCGGGGCGTGATCCCGTGGGACATGAAGAACCGCAGCCCCTCCGTCGTCGACGCGATGGCCTCGTCGACGGATCCGAAGCCGAAGGGCTCCGCCATCTCCACGCCGGCCACGAAGTTGGGGATGACGTTGCGCGCGCCGAAGACGTCGGCGGAGTCCAGGATCCGCTTGTGCCACTCGTCGCGGCCGACGTACCGCTCCTTGCCGGGGCAGTACAGCTCGAACAGCCGGCGGTCCCACACCTCGAAGTTGGGGTGGTAGATCTGCACGCCGTAGTCCTTGAACCGCTGGACGTCGTCACGCGGCAGCGCCTGGGCGACGACCTTGCCGATCCAGCGGCCCGGGAAGCGTTCTTCGATGGCCTTGGCGTAGTGCCCGTAGAAGTCGGCCTCGTCGCGCCCGGCGACGGTCTTGGTGATCGCGCCGCCGGTGAGGGTGTACGCGGTGGACGCCTTGGCGGTGTCGTACCGGTCGATGATCTCCAGGGCCTCCAGGACCTCCTCGACGTCCTTGACCCCGGTGTACGGGCGGCCTGCCGCCTTGTGCTGGCGCCAGTTGTGGTTGATGTCGCAGTACTGGCACTCCTCCTTGGCGCCGAAGTACTGGCAGACCCGGAAGACGGTGAGGTAGATCAGGTAGCCCCACTGGATGGTGGGGGCGACCTCCATGACCGACTTCCCGTTGGCGAGGGTGTGGCGGTAGTACTCCGGCATGGGCGGCACACCGACGTCGGAGATCCGCCTGCCGTCGAGGTAGAGCCCGAGCATGCCCTCCTCGTCGGCCGCGACCCGATAGGGCGACGACGGGTTCACGCGTACGGAGACGACGGTCCGCCTCAGGTCGTACGGCCCACCGGTGAGGATGATCTCCTCCGGCGGACGCCGCAGCGCGGCCTCGCCCAGCTCGGGCAGGGTCCCGTGGTCGAAGGAGAAGATGAAGTACGACTTCGGCTTGACCTCGCCCCCCTCGTTGTCGCTGAGGGCCGACGGGTCGAAGGCCACGCCGCCCCGGAGCAGATCCTCCTTGAAGACGGCTTCCCGCGGCACGTGCGGAAACCGCTCCATCAGATCCTCGACCAGTGCGGTTCGGCTGCCCATCCGCAATCTCCTCCCGGCTCAGGCGTACGACTCCTCACGTTATGCCCCTGCCCGGGCGCGAGTGGCGCCGGGTCCCCCCGAGAGCGACCACAGCCCCGGGAACGCCCTGCGAACACCTCCCGGCCAGCTCTGCACTCCGGCCCCGCACGACGACATGCCCCACCCCGCCAGCGAGCCGCCCCGACTTCCCCACCAAGAACCGAGACACCGGCAAAGCCCCACACGCCGCCCCGCGGGATCGGTCACCGCACCCCGCCCTCGTCGTCACGCACCCCGCCCCAGGGCCACACGACGACATCCCCCACCCCTGCAGCGAGCCACGCCCCGTTATCTTCTTCGCGGTCCTGCAAGAGGGCCGCTGGCCTCCGGGCCCGGGATGACTGGTGCCCCTTGTCGAACGGATGACCTGGGGGGTGGGGTCACCGGGCCCGAGGGGTGCCGTCGGAGCCCCCTGCCGACAGACCGAGACTCCGACGCAGCCCCAGAAGCGCCACGCCACCGCGACCGGCCACCGCAGCCACTCAAGCCCCCACCCCGAGACGAGCCGCCCCGACTTCCCAACGCGGGAGCGGCCGCCGCACCCCGTCCCGCACACTCAGACATCCCGCCCCAGGTCCACACGACGACATCCCCCCACCCCTGCAGCGAGCGACGCCGAGCCCCCTTCCGACAGACCGGACGCCGGCTGAGCCACTGAGCGGCATCCCGCGCGGACCGGTCCCCGCCACCCGTCCCGCTGGCCCAGGGGTCCGCACCACCCCCGCACGAGGACAAGCCCCCCACCCCCGTACAGGCCGCCCCCGGCTTCCCACCCAAGAGCTGAGACACCGGCAGAGACCCACGCGCCGTCCCGACGGGAGCGGTCACCGCACCCCAACCCGGTCGTCACTCACCCCGCCCCAGGTCCGCACGACGGCATCCCCCCATCCCGGCAGCGAGCCACGCCGCCCCCCTCCCGACAGGCAGGGACGCCGACAAGGACTCACAAGTGCCACCTCACCGCAGCCGGCCACCGCACCCCGCCGCGCCCGCTCAAGCCCTCACGCCGACCCGCACGACGACGACATGCCCCCCGGCACGAGCCGCCCCGCTCCCCCAGCACCCCCGCCCCAGAACCGCGCACGCCGACATGCCCCACCCCGCCGGCGAGCCACGCCGCCCCCTGCCGACAGGCCAAGGCACCGACAAACACCCGCGAACGGCGTCCCACGCGGACCGCTCCCCGCGACCCGACCCGCTCGCTCACGCCTCCCGGGCCAGCGCCGTGGGATCGACGGGATACGCCAGCTCCCCTCCCGACAGCAGCCGTTCGGCTTCCTCCGCGACCGTGAGGCCGAGGCGGGCCGTCTCGTTGCCCTGGGAGCCGGCAAGGTGCGGGGTGAGGAAGGCGTTCGGCAGGTCGTACAGGGGGGAGTCGGCGGGCAGCGGCTCGGGGTCGGTGACGTCGAGGATCGCGGAGAGGCGGCCGGTGCGGAGTTCGGCGATCAGGGCCTCGTGGTCGAGCAGGGCGCCGCGCGCGGTGTTGATCAGGACCGCTCCGTCGGGCATCAGGGCCAGCTCGCGGGCGCCGATGAGGTGGCGGGTCTCCGGAGTCTCGGGGGCGTGCACGGTGACGACGTCCGAGGTGCGCAGGAGGTCGTCCGGTGGCAGCAGCGGTACGCCCAGCGCGGTGGCGCCCGCCTCGTCGACGTACGGGTCGGTGAGGCTCACGACCAGGTCGAAGGGCCGCAGCAGCTCGATCACCTTGCGGCCGATGCGGGAGGCGCCGATGACGCCGACCCGGCGGCCGTGGTTGCCGATGCCGGGGACGAGCCCCCAGCCGGGGAAGGCGCGCTCGGTGCGCAGGCGGTCGCGGGCGGCGAAGAGGTCCTTCCCGGTGAGCAGGATCATGGCGAGCGTGTACTCGGCCACCGGGACGGCGTTGGCGACGGCGGCCGAGCTCACCGCGATGCCCCGCCGCCACAGCTCGGGCGTGGCGAGGCTCTTGACCGAGCCGGCCGAGTGCAGCACGGCGCGCAGCCTCGGTGCGGCGTCGAGGACGGCCGCGTCGAGGCGGGGGCAGCCCCAGCCGGTGACGAGGATCTCGGTGCGGGCGAGTGCGTCCTTCAGGCGCGGGTCCGTGAGGTCCTCGGCCACCAGGGCGGGGTCGATGTCCACCGACCTGCGCAGCCGCTGGAGCACCTCCGGCGGGAAGACCTGCGGCACGTTCTGGGCGGACATGGCGAACACGGCGTGCGCCAGCTGGGTCAAGGACGTGGCCTCCGGCTCGGCGAGGTGGGGATGGAAAGCGGTCTCTACGGTAGGCAGCCGCGGATGAGAGGGTCAACGCACACGGCTCACCTCGAAGGGCGGCAAGGATGACGGAGACGATCACCAACTGGGCGGGCAACATCACCTACTCCGCCAAGGAGTTGCACCGGCCGTACTCGCTCGACGCGATCAGCGCCCTGGTGGCGGGGAGTTCGAAGGTGCGGGTGCTGGGCAGCGGGCACTCCTTCAACGAGATCGCCGAGCCGGGCCCCGAGGGCGTCCTGCTGTCGATCGCCGGCCTGCCGCCGGTGATCGACGTGGACCGCGCGGCGCGTACGGTGCGGGTCTCGGGCGGCGTACGGTACGCCGAGCTCGCCCGGGCGGTGTACGTGCACGGGCTCGCGCTGCCGAACATGGCGTCGCTGCCGCACATCTCGGTGGCCGGCTCGGTCGCCACCGGCACGCACGGGTCGGGCGTCGGCAACGGTCCGCTGGCCGCGTCCGTGCGGGAGGTGGAGCTGGTCACGGCGGACGGGTCGGTGGTGACCGTCGGGCGGGACGACGGGCGGTTCGGCGGTGCCGTCACCTCGCTGGGCGCCCTCGGTGTCGTCACGGCCCTCACCCTCGACCTGGAGCCGTCCTTCGACGTCGAGCAGCACGTCTTCACCGAACTGCCCCTGACCGGGCTGGACCCGGCCGGGTTCGAGTCGGTGATGGCGGCGGCGTACAGCGTGAGCCTGTTCACCGACTGGCGTGAGCCGGGCTTCCGGCAGGTGTGGCTCAAGCGGCGCACCGACCAGCCGCTGCCGGACTTCACCCGGGCGGCGCCGGCCGCCGAGAAGCTGCACCCGGTGCCGGGGATGCCCGCGGTGAACTGCACGGAGCAGTTCGGGGTGCCGGGTCCGTGGCATCAGCGGCTGCCGCACTTCCGGGCGGAGTTCACGCCGAGCAGCGGGGCGGAGTTGCAGTCGGAGTACCTGCTGCCGCGCGAGTACGCCCTCGACGCGCTGCACGCGCTCGACGGGATACGGTCGACGGTCGCCCCCGTGCTCCAGACCTGCGAGGTGCGGACGGTCGCCGCCGACGACCAGTGGCTCAGCCCTTCCTACGGACGGGACAGTGTGGCGCTGCACTTCACGTGGATCGAGGACACCGCGGCCGTGGTGCCGGTGGTGCGGCGGCTGGAGGAGGCGCTGGACGCCTTCGCGCCGCGGCCGCACTGGGGGAAGGTCTTCACGGTGCCGGCGCGGGTGCTGCGCGGGCGGTATCCGCGGCTGGGCGACTTCCGGGCGCTCGCGCGGGAGCTGGACCCGGGGCGGAAATTCGCCAACGCCTTCGTGCGGGAGATACTGGGTGACTGAGCTTGAGGGGACTTCGTAAACCCCCTTTCCTAACCCCTTGTCGAAAGTCCCCGCAGGCCATAGCCTTGCGCCGCGCCGGTGCCGACGACGACCCGGCCTGAGCGAAGGGACGGGGGCACCACCGGTGAAGCGCACATCACGCGACATCCGCACCGCGAACCGCTACGAGGTGCTGCGCCAGATCATCGCCGCGTCGCCCACCTCCCGGCAGGAGCTGGCGGCCGCCACCGGTCTCAGTCTCGCCACGGTCGCCACCCTCGTGGGCGAGCTGCTCGACCTCCGGATGATCACGGAGGTCGGGTTCGAGGACTCGGCCGGCGGCCGCCCCCGCGGGCTCGTGGCCGTCAACACCTCCGGCGGGGCGCTGATCGGCGTCGACATCGCGGAGACGTACGTCCATGTCGAGCTGTTCGACCTCGGGCTGAACGTGCTGGCCCGCGCCGAGGAGGACGTCCGCCCCGGCGAGAGCCTGCCCGAGCAGGTGGTCGGCCATGTCGCCGCCGTCGTCGGCTCGGTCGTGGCGCAGGCCGGTGTGGAGGGCGCCCGGGTGCTCGGCGTCGGGGTGAGCGTGCCGGGGCAGGTCGACCGGGCCACCGGCATCTCGGAGTACGCGCCCAACTGGGACTGGCACGACGTGCCGCTGCTCGACCTGCTCACCGAGCACATCGCCTATCCGCTGTACCTGGACAACCCGCTGCGCGCCTCCGCGGTGGCCGAACTGTGGTTCGGGGCCGCGCGCGGGCGCGGGGACGCCGTGGTCGTCAACCTCGGGACCGGGGTGGGTGCGGGGCTGGTCCTGGGCGGCGGGCTGCACCGGGGCGTCAGCAACAGCGCGGGCGAGTGGGGCCACACCACGATCGTCCTGGACGGCAGGCTGTGCCGCTGCGGCAAGCACGGCTGCGTGGAGGCGTACGTCGGCGCGTCCGGGATCATGCTGACCCTGCGGGAGTTGAGCGCCGACAGCGCGCTGCTGCACCCCGAGGACCAGACGGCCACCATCGCCGCGCTGGCCCGCGGGGTGCGCGGGCAGGACCCGGTGGCGCTCAAGGCGCTCCGCGACACCGTCCGCTACCTGGCCGCCGGGATCGCCGACCTGGTCAACCTGTTCAACCCCGAGGTCGTCGTGCTCAGCAGCTGGGTCGCGAGCGCGCTCGGCGAGCCCCTGGTCGCCGAGGTCCGCGAGGCCGTCGCCCGGCACGCGCTGCCGCGGCCGATGGCCGCCACCGAGATCGTCCTGTCCCCCATTCCCACCGACCCCGTGTGCCTGGGCGCGGCGACGTTCGCGCTGGAAGGGGCGCTGCAGTCGGTGGGGCAGCGGACCGGAGCCAAGCGGGCCACCCCCGCGAGGAGCCGTAACGCACCACCTTCCTGACCACGGCGGGCGTGCGCAGGAGAGTGGGCCGCGGTGCGGCGGCCCCCGACCCCGCCACGTCCGGTATTCCGAACGCCGCACAACGCTTCGCACAGACTTCGTCCAACCCCTTGCCGAAGCCTTAGCCGAAGGTTAACGTCCCGCACCGCAACCCCATTTGAGCCAACTGGCGCTGAGCCGCTCCGGCCACGGGCACAGGGCGCAGCCGCACTCGAGACAAGGACGTCAGCATGTCGGCATCGAGCAACACCAACTGGGACCGCCGAAACGTTCTGCGGGCCGCGATGGGCCTGGCGGCCGCGGGCGGGCTGGCCGCGTGCGGCAGCAACACCGGCCGGGGCAACTCAGGCTCGGGGGACGGCCTCGTCCAGTACTTCCACGCGTACGGCGAGGCCGGTGTGGAGCAGGCCGTCAAGCGCTACGCGAAGGCCTACAAGGAAGCCAACGTCACCACCCAGTGGATCACGGGCAACAACTTCGAGCAGAAGCTGTTCGCCGCGCTGCTCACCAAGAACGCGCCGGACGTCTTCGAGTTCCACCCGCAGATCCAGATGGTCAAGAGCGGTCAGGTGGCGGACCTGACCGACATCATCGAACCGGTCAAGGACGACTTCAACCCGGCCGACATCAAGTCGCACACGGTCGACGGGAAGATATACGGCGTCCGGATGATCGACGACCCGCAGTTCCTCTTCTACCGGCCCTCGCTGTTCGAGAAGGCGAAGATCGAGGTGCCGACCACGCTGGAGGAGCTGATCGAGGCCGCCGACAAGCTGACCACGAACAAGGTCAAGGGCCTCTTCCTCGGCAACGACCTGACCTCGATCGACCGCCCGCTGATCTGGTCGGCCGGCGCCGACACCCTCACCGAGGACAACCAGCCCGCCTTCAACACCGACGCCGTCGCCGAGGGCCTCAAGCAGTTGCGGGGTCTGTTCACCAGCGGCAACCTGCTCCTCGACGCCCCCGCCGACTCGTGGGACCCGTCGGCCCTCATCCAGGGCCTCACCGCCATGCAGTGGTGCGGCATGTGGGCCATGCCCGCCATGCAGAAGGCACTCGGCGACGACATCGGCATCTTCCCGTTCCCGAAGGTCGGCTCGGCCGGCAAGCAGTCGGTCTACAACGGCGGCTGGTCGATGTTCGTCAACGCCAAGGGCAAGAACGTCGACGCGGCCAAGGAATACGTCAAGTGGCTGTGGATCGACCAGAAGGAGTACCAGGAGGACTTCGCCACCTCCTACGGCTTCCACATCCCGCCGCGCACCTCGCTCGCCCAGTCCGCCGACAAGCTGAAGTCCGGCCTGCCGGCCGAGGGCGTCAAGCTCTTCAACGAGTTCGGCCACTTCGACAACATCGGCTGGACCCAGGCCATGATCGCCGCGTTCTGGGACGTGATCGCGAACACCGTCCGCAAGAACGGCGACCCGAAGGCCGCGCTCGACGCCTGTGAGAAGAAGGTCGACGCCGAGCTCAAGAAGCTCTTCGGTTAGGCCGCCGGACGGATCTCGACATGTCGACCACCACCACACCCGGGGTCGCCGAGAGCAGCCCCGCCCCGGCCAAGGTCTCCAAGGGCCGGCCGCGGCGGGGCCTCAGGGCGAGCAGCACCTTCAACTTCTGGCTCTTCACCGGGCCGTTCCTCATCGGCCTGATCATCTTCGTCTTCGTGCCCATCGGCTGGAGCATCTGGCTCAGCTTCTTCGAGGCGCGCTTCACCGTCACGCCGAGCAAGTTCGTCGGCTTCGACAACTACATAGACATCCTGACGAACGAGAACTTCCGCGGCTCGTTGGTCACGTTCACCGTGTTCGCGGCGTTCATCGTCCCGGCCACCTGGGCCATGTCGCTGGGCTTGGCGCTGCTGGTGAACCGCCTGACCTTCATGCGGGCGTTCTTCCGGTCGGTGTTCTTCCTGCCCACCGCGGTCAGCTACGTCGCCGCCGCGCTGATCTGGAAGATGTCCATCTTCAACGGCGTCCGCTTCGGCCTGGCCAACACCATCCTCAACTGGTTCGGTATCGACAACGTCGCCTGGCTCGCCAACCCCGATCCGCCCTGGTACTGGCTGGTCATCGTGACCGTCCGCCTCTGGCTCCAGTCCGGCTTCTACATGATCCTCTTCCTGGCGGCGCTGCAGAACATCCCGCGGGAGCTGTACGAGGCCGCCGCCATCGACGGCGCCAAGCCGGGCTGGCAGACCTTCCGGCACATCACCCTGCCCCAGCTGCGGGCGACCTCGACCGCGGTGATCCTGCTCCTGCTCATCGCGGCCTACCAGGCCTTCGACGAGTTCTTCAACCTGCTCTCCAAGGCCACGTGGGGCCAGCCGCCGCTGGTCGAGCTGTACAAGATGGCGCTGGGCCAGAACCAGAACTACGGCGTGGGCAGCGCCGGCGCGGTCGTCCTGACCCTGCTCATCTGCGTCGTGACCCTGTTGCAGGGCAAGATCATGGGCTTCGGAAGGGGTGAGGAGTCCAAGTGACCACCACAGCACCCGACATCAGCAAGGCCGCCAAGCCGGCCAAGGGCAAGCGCGGCGGCGGTGTCATCGGCAACACCGGCCTGTACATCGCGACCGGCGTCGCCGCCGTCCTCTTCCTGATCCCCTTCTACCTGATCGTCCGCAACGCCTTCATGACGGACCCGGAGATCACGGGCGAGGAATGGAAGTGGTTCCCCACCGACATCCAGTGGGGCAACATCACCGAGCCGTTCGACGACGTCACGGTCGACTTCGCCCAGTCCCTGTGGAACTCCGTGGTCGTCGCGGTCCTGCACACCGCGGGCATCCTGCTGATCTGCTCGATGGCCGGCTACGGTCTGGCCCGGATCCCGTACAGGCACGCCAACAAGGTCTTCTACGCCGTCCTGGTCACCCTGATGGTCCCCACGGCGGTCACCTTCGTGCCGAGCTTCGTTCTGGTCTCGTCCCTCGGCTGGGTGGACAGTTACCGAGGTCTCATCATCCCGGGCCTGTTCAGTGGTTTCACCTGCTTCCTGTTCCGGCAGTACTTCCTCGGGTTCCCGAAGGAGCTGGAGGAGGCGGCGCGCGTGGACGGACTCGGCTACTGGGGCTCGTACTGGCGCGTCGTCGTGCCGAACTCGCTGAACTTCTTCGCGGCGATCGCCACCATCACCTTCATCAACGGCTGGAACGCCTTCCTGTGGCCGCTGGTCATCGGTCAGGACCCCAGCGCCTGGACGGTCCAGGTCGCGCTCTCGTCGTACATGACCAACCAGACCGTCAACTACCACCTGATCTTCATGGCCACGGCCATTTCCATCCTGCCCCTGGTGTTCGTCTTCCTCTTCCTGCAGCGCTGGCTGGTGCAGGGGATCGCCCAGACCGGTATCAAGGGCTGACGCCTTCTTCTCAAAAGGAGACCGATGTCTTTCCGCACCACCCCGCCCGTCGACTACGTCGAGGACGTCTCCCCGGGCACCGGCGCCCTGCCGCCCCGCGCCTGGTACGCGGCCTCCGACGCCGCGTCCCTGACGCTGAACGGGAGCTGGCGCCTGCGGCTGTCGGGCACCGCCGACGCCGAGGACGACTCGTTCGCCGAGGAGGGCTACGACGCCGGGGGGTGGGCCGAGGTCACGGTCCCCGGGCACTGGGTCCTCCAAGGTGACGGGGCGTTCGGGTCCCCGATCTACACCAACCACCTCTACCCCTTCCCCGTGGACCCGCCGCACGTCCCGACGGAGAACCCGACCGGTGACCATCTGCGCGTCTTCGACCTCCCGTCCGACTGGCCGTCGGACGGCGGGGCGGTGCTGCGGTTCGACGGCGTCGAGTCCTGTGCCCGCGTCTGGCTGAACGGCACGGAGCTCGGCGAGTTCAAGGGCTCCCGCCTGCCGCACGAGTTCGCGGTCGGACAGCTGCTGAAGCCGGCCGGCAACGTGCTCGCCGTCCGCGTCCACCAGTGGTCGGCGGGCTCGTACCTGGAGGACCAGGACCAGTGGTGGCTGCCCGGCATCTTCCGTGACGTCACCCTGCTGCACCGCCCGGCGGGCAGCGTGGGCGACTTCTTCGTGCACGCCTCCTACGACCACACCACCGGCGAGGGCACCCTGCGCGTCGACTCCGACGTCGACGGGCGGGTGTCCGTGCCCGCCCTGGACATCGATGTCGCGACCGGCGAGCCGGTGACGGTTCCGGTCGAGCCGTGGAGCGCGGAGACCCCGAAGCTGTACGACGGTGAGCTGGTCACGCCCGGCGAGCGGGTGCCGCTGCGCATCGGCTTCCGCACGGTCGTCCTGGAGGACGGCCTGGTCAAGGTCAACGGCAGGGCGATCCTGTTCAAGGGCGTCAACCGGCACGAGTGGCACCCCGAGAAGGGCCGCGCCCTCGACCTGGAGACCATGCGCGAGGACGTGCTGCTGATGAAGCGGCACAACCTCAACGCCGTCCGCACCTCGCACTACCCGCCGCACCCGGCCTTCCTGGACCTGTGCGACGAGTACGGGCTGTGGGTCATCGACGAGTGCGACCTGGAGACCCACGGCTTCACCGAGCAGGACTGGCGGGACAACCCGGTCGACGACGACCGGTGGACCCCGGCCCTGCTGGACCGCGCCGCGCGGATGGTCGAGCGGGACAAGAACCACCCGTCGATCGTGTTCTGGTCGCTGGGCAACGAGGCCGGCACCGGGCGCGGGCTCACCGCCATGGCCGAGTGGATCCACGACCGCGACCCCGAGCGGCTGGTGCACTACGAGGGCGACTGGAACTGCCGCGACACCGACGTGTACTCGCGGATGTACGCCTTCCACGACGAGGTCGAGAAGATCGGCCGGCGGCTCGACGGCGGCACGCACAAGCGCCGCGAACTGCCGTTCATCCAGTGCGAGTACGGCCACGCCATGGGCAACGGCCCGGGCGGACTCGCCGACTACCAGGAGCTGTTCGAGAAGTACGAGCGACTCCAGGGCGGGTTCATCTGGGAGTGGATCGACCACGGCATCAAGCACCCCGAGCTGGGCTACGCCTACGGCGGCGACTTCGGTGAGGAACTGCACGACGGCAACTTCGTCTGCGACGGGCTGGTCTTCCCGGACCGGACGCCGTCGCCGGGGCTCGTCGAGTACAAGAAGGTGATCGAGCCGGTCCACATCGAGGGCGACGGCGCGAACGGCATCGTGCGGATCACCAACAAGCAGGACTTCGCCGACCTGTCCGCGCTGGCCTTCGCGTGGTCGTGCCAGGTGGACGGCGAGACCGTCGAGTCGGGTTCGCTCGCGGTACCGGCGCTCGCGCCCGGCGAGAGCGCCGAGGTGAAGCTGCCGGAGCCGCCCGTGGACGGCCGCGGCGGCGAACGCCAGTGGACGGTGCGGGCGCTCCTCGCGGACGACACGCTGTGGGCGGCGAAGGACCACGTCGTGGCCTGGGGCCAGTTCGCCGCGGGGGCGCGGCCACTGCCGTCCCTCCCCGCGACCGACCGGCCCGTGCGCGAGGCGGACCGGATCACGCTCGGCCCGGCCGAGTTCGACGCCCGCACCGGTGCGCTGCGGTCGATCGGCGGCGTCGAGGTGGGCACACCGCGGCTGGACGTGTGGCGGGCGCCGACCGACAACGACGACGGCGCGGAGTGGCAGACGGACACCCGCTACGGGATGCTGTGGCGCACGCTCGGCCTGCACCGGATGCGGCACCGCCTGGTCTCGGTCGAGGCGGGCGACGACGCGCTGACGGTGCGGACCAGGGTGGCGCCCGCCGCCCGCGAGGTGGGCCTGGACACGGTGTACCGCTGGACCTCCGACGGCGAGCGGCTGCGGCTGGCCGTGTCCGTGACGCCGGAGGGCGACTGGACGGTGCCGCTGCCCCGGCTCGGCGTCCGCTTCGGGCTGCCGGAGGCCGACCGGGTGGAGTGGTTCGGCGGCGGCCCCGGCGAGGCGTACCCGGACACCAGGACGGCGTCCATGATCGGCCGTTGGCGGTCGACCGTGGACGAGCTCCAGACGCCGTACCTCCGGCCGCAGGAGAACGGCGCCCGCGCCGACGTCCGCTGGGTGGAGCTGGGCGGCCTCAGGATCGAGGGCGACCCGGAGTTCTGGTTCACGGCGCGGCGCTGGACGACCGAGCAGTTGGACGCGGCCCGGCACCGCACCGACCTCACGCCCGGCGACACGGTGTGGGTCAACCTCGACCACGGGCAGCACGGCATCGGCTCGCAGTCGTGCGGTCCGGGCCCGCTGCCGCAGTACTTCCTGAAGGCCGAACCGGCGGAGTTCGCGTTCGTGTTCTCGACCACCAGGTAAGAACTCCTTTAATCGATTGACCGATTGATCGACATTCCGACAGTGTCGGGACGTCATCCGCGGCCGGTCGGCCCTCGTGGCCGACCGGCCGCACCCGCGTTCACCACAAGGAAGTTGGTGGGTCGGTTGAGTGTCGCCATCGAGGTCCGCGGGCTGTCCCGCACGTTCCACACCACCGTCCGCCGCCCCGGCTTCCTGGGCGCCGTCCGCTCCCTGGTCAACCCCGAGCGGGTGGCCAAGCACGCCGTCACCGACATCACCTTCGACGTGGCCCCGGGCGAACTGCTCGCCCTGCTCGGCCCGAACGGCGCCGGCAAGTCCACCACCATCAAGATGCTGACCGGCATCCTCACGCCCACGTCCGGCGAGGCCCGGGTCGCGGGCGTCGTGCCGTACCGGGAGCGGGAGCGCAACGCCCGCAACGTCGGCGCCGTGTTCGGGCAGCGCACCCAGCTGTGGTGGGACCTGCCGGTACGCGAGTCGTTCGCGATCCTGCGGGACATCTACGAGGTGCCGAAGGCCGAACACGCCGCCCGGCTGCGGGAGTTCGACGACATCCTGGAGCTGTCGTCGTTCTGGGACACCCGGGTCCGCCACCTCTCCCTCGGCCAGCGCGTGCGCAGCGATCTGGCCGCCGCGCTGCTGCACGACCCGCCGGTGGTGTTCCTCGACGAGCCGACCATCGGCATGGACGTGGTGGTCAAGGAGCAGGTGCGGGAGTTCCTGCGCCACCAGGTGGAGCAGCGCGGCCGTACGGTCCTGCTGACCACGCACGACATGACCGAGGTCGAGCGGCTCGCCGAGCGGGTGGTGCTGGTCAACCACGGCCGGCTCGTGCTGGACGGCACCCTCGACGAGATCCGCCGGAAGTTCGGCTCGACCTGGCAGGTGCGGGCCACGCTCGCCGACCCGCGCGCCGAGGTCGTGCCGCCGCCCGGCACCACGCTGCTGCGGCACACCGGCGCACAGGTCGTCTTCGGCCCTGACGGGGCGGACGCGCCCACCGTCCACCAGGCCCTCAAGGCGGTGATCGAGCGGTTCGAGGTGACCGACATCGCCCTGGACGAGGCGGACCTGGAGGACGTGATGCGGGCCGCGTACGTGCACGTCGGGGAGGTCTGACGTGGCCGTCCCGCATGCCTGGCGCGCCGCCCGCGTCACCCCGCTGGGCGAGCTGAACGCCCCGCCCCGGATGACCGCCGTCGCGCTCCGGCTGACCGTGCAGGTGGTGCTGGTCTGGTCGCTGTGGCGGGGCCTGTACGCGCAGACCGGCACGACCGCCGGGCTGAGCCGCGACCAGGCCGTCACCTACGCCGTGCTGGCCGTGCTGGCCTCCCGCCTGCGGGAGTTGGACCAGTACGCGGGCCGGGACACGGTCCTGCAGCACATGCACTTCGGCACCATCGTCTACTGGTACCTGCGCCCGCTGCCGCCGCAGCGCTACTACGCCCTGCGGGCCGCCGGCGAGCAGCTGTACGGGCTCGCGTGGGCGCTGACCGGGTACCTGGTCTGCCTGGCCTCGGGGCTGGTCGAGCCGCCCCGGTCGGCCGCGGTGGCCGGGGTGTTCGTGCTCAGCATGCTGCTGGGGCAGTGGGTGCTGTACTACGTCATGCTCGTGCTCGACCAGTTGTGCTTCTGGACGATCCGCAACACCGCCGCGATGCTGATCCTGCTGTTCGCGCAGAACCTGCTGTCCGGGGTGTACGCGCCGCTGTGGTTCTTCCCGGACTGGTTCGTGACGATGAGCGCCTTCCTGCCCTTCCAGGCCACGCTGAGCGTGCCGCTGTCGCTGTACGTGGGGCGCATCCCCTTGTCCGACGCGGCGTTCCAGTTGTCCGTCCAGGCCGCGTGGGTCGTGGTGCTGGCGCTGTTCACCCGGCTGCTGTGGCGGCGGGCCGCCCGGCGCGTGATCTCGCAGGGAGGCTGAGATGTCGCTGAAGGCACTGCGGATCGTGTGGCGCGTGACGGCGCTCAACTTCCG
This sequence comes from Streptomyces sp. NPDC006385, assembly GCF_040612485.1. Taxonomy (NCBI): domain Bacteria; kingdom Bacillati; phylum Actinomycetota; class Actinomycetes; order Kitasatosporales; family Streptomycetaceae; genus Streptomyces; species Streptomyces sp. NPDC006385. The sequence continues at coordinate 109,618 of NZ_JBEXQG010000013.1, read as the reverse complement.
CGCGCAGCTGGAGTACCGCACCGAGTTCCTGCTGATGATCGCGATCGGCGCGATCTGGCAGGTGTCGGTGATCGTGTTCGCCACGGTGCTGCTGTCCCGGTTCGCCGGTATGGGCGGCTGGGACAGCTCGGACGTGCTGCTCATCCCGGCTACGCGGATGCTGGCGCACGGGCTGTTCGTGCTGTTCCTCGGGCGGATGCACTGGGCGGGCCGGCAGATCCAGGAAGGCCGGGTCGACATCTACCTGATGCGTCCGATGCCGGTCCACCGCCAGATCCAGCTGGCGTTCTTCCCCACCAACGCGATCGGGGACCTGACGGTGGCGGCGGGCCTGATGGTGGCCGCGCTGTCGCGCAGCGACCTGGACTGGACCGCGGGCCGCGTCTCGTACCTGATCGCGGCCGTCCTCGGCGGCATGCTCCTGGAGGCCGCCCTGTTCACGCTGGTGGCCTCCGCGGGCCTGCGCTTCCCCGCCGCCGACCACTGGGGCCGCTGGCTGGAGGAACTCCTCGGCACCTTCGGCAGCTACCCGCTGAACGTCCTGCCCAAGGCCGTGGGCGGCCTCCTGACCTACGGCCTCCCCCTCGCGTTCGTCGCCTACTTCCCGGCGGCGGTCCTGACCGGGCACGGCCACACCACCGGCGTGCCGTACTGGCTCGCGGCGGCCTCTCCGCTGCTCGGCGTCGCCGGGTACCTGGGGGCACGGCTGGTGTGGCGGTGGTCGCTGCGGCACTACACGGGCGTGAACGGGTGACGCGGTCGCGGCAACCTTGAGGGTGTCGGCGGCGACCCAGGCACGACGCACCCGCATCCCCACCCCACAGGAGGAGCCGTGCCGAACACCGCACGAGGTCACCGCCGTCGCCGCGTCTTCCGTCCCCTCACGCTCGCGGCCGTGGGCGCGCTCGTCGCCACGGCGACCGTGTCGCTCCCGCAGTTCGCCCCCGACGCCTCCGCCGCCACCACGCTGCGCGGCTACGCCGACGCCCGCGGCGTTCGGATCGGCGCGGCCGTCGCCGACGGTCCGCTGCGCACCGAGCCGGCCTACACCACCGTCCTGAACCGGGAGTTCAACTCGGTGACGGCGGAGAACGCGATGAAGTGGGACGCGCTGGAGCCGAGCCGGAACAGCTACAACTGGGCCGCCGCCGACCGGCTGGTCAACCACGCCGCCGCGCACAACCAGGGCGTACGCGGGCACACCCTCGTCTGGCACTCCCAGCTGCCGTCCTGGCTGGCGAACGGCAACTTCTCCGCGTCCGAGCTCAACACGATCCTCAAGAAGCACATCGACACGACCGTCGGCCGCTACAAGGGGAAGATCTACGCCTGGGACGTCGTGAACGAGGCGTTCAACGACAACGGCACGCTGCGCAACTCGCTCTGGCAGAGCAAGCTCGGCACCGGCTACATCGCGAACGCCCTGCGCTGGGCGCACGCGGCCGACCCCGGCGCCAAGCTGTACATCAACGACTACAACATCGAGGCGGACAACGCCAAGAGCGACGCCCTGTACAACCTGGCCCGCCAACTCCTCGCGCAGGGCGTGCCGTTGCACGGCGTCGGCTTCCAGGCCCACTTCGTCGTCGGTCAGTTGCCCGCGTCGATGAAGGCGAACCTGAAGCGCTTCTCCGACCTCGGCCTGGAGGTCTCGGTCACCGAACTCGACGTCCGTATCCCGATGCCCGCCTCCTCGGCCGAGCTCGCCCAGCAGTCCGCCGACTACAAGACGGCCAGCGAGAACTGCCTGGGCGTGCCGCGCTGCGCCGGCGTCACGGTGTGGGGCATCACCGACAAGTACTCGTGGGTGCCGGGGACGTTCAACGGCTACGGGGCGGCCCTGCCGTACAACGAGGGCTACGGGGCCAAGCCGGCGTACACGGGTCTGTCCAACGGGCTGAACCCACAGGCGTGAAACGGTAATCTCGGGGCCGTGAGGTGATCTCTCCGGTGGCGCTCCGAGCGCCGCAGACGCGAACCGATCCGCATCCGCGGCCGCGGCCGGACGCTTTTCCCGGGCATGCGCCGCGGTCGTTTCCGCATGGAGAGATCACCATGGTGCGCGACAACACCACCCCCCGGGTCGTCCTCGGCCGTACGCCCGAGGAGACGCTGAGGGCCTTCACCTCACAGGCGACCGCCGATCCCGGCGTCGTGGGACTGGTCCTCAGCGGCTCCCAGGTGCACGAGGGCATGCCGACGGTCCACTCCGACTACGACCTGCACGTCATCGTCCGCGACGAGACGGTGCCGGCCCTGGCCGCACTGGACCGCTTCCGCTCGGCCCACCTCGACCTCGTGGTCATCACCCTCGCGGAGTTCCGCGTCCGCGGCATGCCCGGCCGTCCCGACAGCTTCGCGCGGTACTCGTACGTCCACGCCGAGGTGCTGCTCGACCGCCTCGACGGGACGATCGCCCGGATCCTGGACGAGAAGCGGACGCTGGGCACCGCCGAGGCCCGGGCCGCCGTGGACGGCTGGCTCGACGCCTACGTCAACCAGACGTACCGCTCGCTGAAAAGCCACCGCGACGACCGCCCCGCCCCGGGCCACCTGGACGCCGCCGAGTCCGTCCCGTACGCCCTTGAGGTCCTCTTCGCCCTGCACCGCCGCGTCCGGCCCTACAACAAGTACCTGCGGTGGGAGCTGGAGCGGCAGCCGCTGGGCGACCCCCGGTGGGACGCGGGCCGCCTCCTGCCGGTCCTGCGCCGCATCCTGGCCGACGGCGATCCAGGCACGCAGCGCGCCCTGTTCACCGACATCGAGGAGACGGCACGCCGGGCCGGTCACGACGGGGTGCTGGACGCCTGGGAGGCGGATCTGGAGCTGCTGCGGCACCGGTGACGCACTCGTTCCCCGCTGTTTCCCCAACGGCCCTTGCGCCCCGGCCCGGTTGCCCCTGAACCTGAGCACTGTTCACCTCTCCCCCTGCTTGGCCCTCCCCGATCTGAGACAGGACCCCATGAGAAGACTGACCGGCGCCCTCACCGCCGCCGTACTGGCCGTGACCGGCCTCGCCGCCGTGCCCGCGCCGACCGCCACCGCCGCGGACTCGGGCACCTTCAACGTGCTGACGTACAACATCGCGGGCCTCCCCCTCGGCCTGGGCGACAGCGATCCCGAGGCCAACACCCCGCTGATCGGGCAGCGGCTCGGGCCGTACGACATGGTGAACGTCCAGGAGGACTTCAACTACCACGCCTCCCTCTACGCCAACGACAAGCACCCGTACCGCACGGCGACCAGCGGCGGGGCCGGCTTCGGTGACGGCCTCAACACCCTCTCGGACCACTCCTTCGAGGACTTCCAGCGGGTGAAGTGGAACAACTGCACCGGCACCAACTGCCTGACCCCGAAGGGCTTCTCGCTCGCCCGGGTACGGCTCGCCGAGGGTGTGTTCCTGGACCTGTACAACGTCCACACCAACGCGGACGCCGACGACGCCGCGCTCGCCGCCCGCCGCGCCAACATCGAGCAGCTGTCGGACTTCATCCAGGCCAACTCGTCCGGCAACGCGGTGATCGTCATGGGCGACACCAACACCCGCTACACGCGCACGGGTGACAACATCCGCACGCTGGTCGGCGAGAACGGTCTCACGGACGCCTGGGTCCGGCTGGTCAAGGGCGGCACGCCCCCGGCGGCCGGCAGCGACGCGCTGGTGTGCGACGCGGCCGCCCCGACCAACGACTGCGAGGTCGTCGACAAGGTCCTCTACCGCGGCAGCGACCTGCTGACCCTGAACGCGACCCGCTACAACAACGACTGGGCGAAGTTCCTCCGCGACGACGGCAAGCACCTCTCCGACCACTTCCCGCACACGGTCGACTTCTCGTACACGCTGAACCCGTCCCTGCGGGCGAGCGACTTCTTCGGCGGCCCGCACGGCACGGCGTTCAACGACGCCGACGACCTGCCCGCGTCGGTGTCCCCGCGCACCCTGACCCTGCGCGGCGGCTCCCGCCTGGACGCGGTGTCCCTCACCCACGACGGCGGCACGACCCTCACCCACGGCAGCACGGGCGGCACCGCCACGTCCCTGACCCTGGCCTCCGGCGAACACCTCACCGCCGTCAAGTTGAGTCAGGGTCAGAAGGACGGCCGTACCCGGATCTTCTCGGCCTCGTTCACGACGGACAAGGGCCGCACGCTGTCCGCCGGTACCGCCACCACGAGCACGAAGACCTTCACGGCACCGCCCGGCTGGCAGATCGTCGGGTTCACGGGCCGCGCGGGGAACGAGGTCGACAAGCTGGGCGTGCTGTACGCGCCGATCGGCTGAGCCCCCGGGCGAACGGCCCCTCGTGTGCGGGATGCTTCGGCACCGTCACACGAGGGGCGTCGCGGTGAGGCGGCGCAGAGCTGCGTGGGCCGGTGGGCCCCAGGTGCGCTTGCCTCCGGGGCGCCCGCGCACGCCCGCCTCTCCGATGAGGATGCCGCCGAGCGCCTGCCGCACGGCCCAGCCGCGGGCGCGGCGCAAGGTCGCGGCGTCCGGGGTCGGCCGGTAGGCGGCGTGCAAGCGGTCGGCGGCGCCGTCCGGCAGCAATGACCAGGAGGCGGCGAGATCGCAGGCCGGATCGCCCGCGAAGAGGTCGCCGAAGTCGATCACGCCGCAGAAGGTGCCGTCCGCGGTGAGGACGTTGGCCGGATGCAGGTCGCCGTGCAGCCACAGAGCCGGCCCCTCCCACTCGGGTGCGGCGACGGCGTCCTCCCAGACCGCGCGGACGGCATCCGGGTCGGGGATCAGGCCCAACTCGACCGCGGAGGCCAGTCCTTCGGCGAACCCCTTGGTGTGCTCGGCCAGCGGCCCCCCGCGGTCACGGCCGGCGGGCGCCCCCTCGGGGGCGGGGCGGTGAAGGGCCGTCAGGAAGGCCGCCAGGGTGTCGGCCGCCTCCGCGCCGCGGGTGACGGGTGCCCGGTCGGCGGGTGAGCCGGGCACCCAGGTGGTGACGATCCAGGGCCGCGGAAACCGCTCCGAGGGCTCGCCGAGGCGCTGCGGGACCGGGACCGGCAGCGGCAGGCGCGGGGCCAGGCCGGGCAGCCAGGCGTGCTCCTTGCGCAGGAGCGCGTCCGCGGACAGGGTCGCCCAGGGCAAGCGGACGGCGAGGTCGTCGCCGAGCCGCCACAACTGGTTGTCCCAGCCGCGCGCACCCAGCTTCAGGGGGCGGTCGGCGAGGTCGGGATGCTGGTCCCGCAGCAGGCCCCGGACCAGTTCCTCGGTGATCTCGATCTCTGTGAGGCTCATGCGGAGCAACCGTAGTCCCGAACAGGCGCCCCCTCACTCGCTCCGCAACACCTCCGCGATCGCCAGCCGCCCGGCCCTGCGCGCCGGAACGACCGTGCCCAGCACCGCGAATCACCAGCCCCGCCAGGGCCAAGGCACTAGCATCCTGCCTAGTCACCCTAGGTTTTCCGTAGTGGGAGGTCACCCCGATGGGCCGCGCAGGACTCACCGCCGACCGCCTCGCCGCGGCCGCCGCCGAGCTCGCCGACGAGGTCGGGTTCGAGAACGTCAGCCTGTCCGCGCTGGCCCGGCACTTCGGGGTGAAGGACGCGAGCCTGTACTCGCACGTCAGGAATCTCCAGGACCTGCGGACTCGGGTCGCCCTGCTGGCCGGCGGCGAGATGATCGACCGGATCGCCGCCGCCGTCGCCGGCCGCGCCGGCAAGGACGCGCTCGCCGCCTTCGCGGACGCCTATCGGGACTACGCCTTGCAGCACCCGGGCCGCTACGCGGCGACCCAGATCCGCGTCGACCAGAGCCTCGTCGCCGACTCCCCCGCCATGCGCCGCACCGCCGAGATCACCTACGGCATGCTCCGCGCCTACGGCCTCGACGAACCCGACCTCACCGACGCCGTCCGCCTGCTGCGCAGCACCTTCCACGGCTACTGCGCCCTGGAGTCGACCGGGGCCTTCGGCGCCCCCCGCGAGGTACGGGCGTCCTGGGAGCGCGCCATCGACGCCCTGCACACGGCGCTCGTGAACTGGCCACGCGATCGGCACGACCGGCGGCCGCCCCAGCCGCCACGCTGACCACTTAGACTGGAAGCTTCGCGGAGGTCACACGCCGCCACCACGGGGGAGGGAGCGCGTCTTGTCCCAACAGCAGCTCGGACGCGGCCCGTTGAGGTCCCGTCAGCCCCGCCCCACCCCGCCTCCCGCCCCCGACGAGGAGCCCTCGGACGGCTCGCCTCCGGCGCGCTTCGTCGGCTGGCTCGGGGGCCTCGGGTGTGTGGCCGCCGGGTACGGCGTGTTCCAGTTCCTGTTCAGTGTGCTGCCGGGCTCCATCGAGGGTTCGGCCGCCCGGTACCTGATCGCCGGGGTCAGCGGGCTCGGCACCTCCGTCGCGGCCTGGCTCGCGGCGGCGCTGCTGCGGGCCCGGGCGGCGGCCGCCGATCCCGCGCAGGGCCTCGCCGTGGGGCCCGCCGCCATGGCACCGGGGGCGCCCGGCCCGCTGCCCCAGGTCTTCTCCTCCGCGTACGGCACCCTCGTCGACCAGGTGTCCGTCGTGGACGACCCGGAGTGCGGACGGCTCACCGGCTGGCCGCACTCCCTCGGTGAGGACTCGCCGCGCCCCACGCCCGTCGGCACCGCGTACGGCCTGCACATCATGCTCGACCTGGGCGTCCCCGACGGACGGCTGAGCACCGGTGACCTGGTGGACACCCTGTGGCGGCTGCGGCTCCCCGACGGCGGCTGGTCGGCGCGGTCGCAGGGGTCCGAGGCCCGCCCGGAGGTGACCGCGCTGGTGCTGGGCGCGCTGGCCCGGGCGGGCGCGTCCGGCGAGCGGCTGGCCGCCGAGGTGGACCGGTGCACGAGCGGCTTCACGCGTCAACTCGACCGCTCCGGGCGGGAGTCGACCCATGTCGTGACGACCGTGCTGCGCGGGCTGCTGCGTGCCGCGCCCCGCTGCGAGGTCCTGCCCGTGCTGCGCGAGGCCCTCGCGGACGGCGCGATCAGCGACCCGCAGCGCGACCACCGGCGCTGCTGGGGCTACCGTCTCGACCCACCGCACGGCCCGCCGTCCCCGCTGCACACCGCGCAGGCGGTCGTCGCCCTCGACCGGGCCGCCCGCGCCCTGGGCGAGAGCACCGGCGCGCGTACCGCCCGCGAGGACGGTGTCCGCTGGCTGCTGACCTGCCCGGAGGCGGCGCACGACAGCTGCGCGGACCTGCGGAACCTGCACGAGGAGGTGCGTCGGCCCCGCACGGACGAACCCTCCCGCCACGAGGTGCTGAACGTACGGCACTTCACCGCCTCCTGGCTGGCCCGCGCCCTGCTCTCCCCGGGCGCCCTGGAGGTGGCCCGCGCCGACGGGCTGGAGGAGGAGTGGCGGGTGCGGCTGGAGGGGGCCATGGCCGCGGTGTGGGCGGGGCAGGCGGACGGCATCTGGTTCTGGGGACGGGGCGACAGCCCCGACCTGCGGCGGCCGATGTGGATGACCTATCAGGGGCTGTCGGCGCTGCGCGCGCATGCCGTATGGATGTACCAGCCGGTTGGCTGAACCCGGACGGGACGAACGGTTGTCGGAGGGTGAGTGCATGGGTGGTCGGCAGGTCCTGGCGGCGCGGCGGTTGCTGGCCGGGGCGCTGGACGGTGAACTGCCCGCGCACGAACTGGCCGCCGCGGCACGCTCCGCCGTCACCGAACTGAGCGCTCCGGACCGGCTGCTGGAGCTGATCGCCGAACTCGCCTCCGGCGAGGGCGATCCGCAGGGTTGTGCGCGGCTGTCGTACCGCCATGTCCTCGGCTTCGACAAGCTGTTGCTGATCGACGGCGGCCCACGCCATATGCTGCGCGCGCACGTGTGGCATCCGGGCGCGGGCGCGATCGGCGAGGAGGACATCCACAACCACCGTTCGCCGCTGGCCTCCTACGTCGTCCGGGGGCGACTGGCCATGGAGTTGTACGAGACCGTGGACGGCGACGACGGTGCGGACGGGATCGCGGCGACCCGGTACGAGGAGTCGCTGGCCGGGGGTTCGGCGGACTGGGTGCTGGAGCCGGCCGGTGCCGCGCGGCTGCGGCTGACGCATGTGGGGCAGTACGCGGCGGGCAGTTCGTACGCCCTGCCGGCGCACACCCTGCACCGGGCCTGGTGCGACACGGACGTGCCGACGGTGACGCTGTTCCTGGAGACGGGCGTCGGGCGGCGGCGCCACACCGATGTGTTCACGACGGCGGGCCCGCATCCGGGCGCGGTGGCGAAGGTGCCGCTTCAGGTGCCGGACTATCTGGGTGCGCTCAGTGAACTGGCGGAGCGGCTCAGGGCCCGGTGAAGACCTGCCGCACGATGTCGAGGTTGTAGGCGTCGATGTCGACGGTCGTCAGCTCGGCCGGGGCGAGCCAGGCGGAGTCCTGGTCGGGCTCGGGCAGGGTGATCGCCATGGTCAGTGGCCTGACCAGGAAGTTCTCCTGCCAGTTCTTGATCTCGTGCCCGCGGTAGTCACTGAGGAAGGACGACTCGCCGACCTTGCGGACGACCTCGCCGAGCAGCCCGGTCTCCTCCTTCAGCTCCCGCAGGGCGCCGTCCTCGGGGCTCTCACCGGGCTCCAGCTTCCCGCAGGGAACACCCCACACCCGGGGCAGGAAGCGCTCCTTCTCGCTGCGCCGCACCAGGAGCACACGCTGCTTGTCGTCCATCACGACGGCGGCCGCCAGTCGCCTGTCGCCGGGGATGTCCATGGTCATGGTTCCTCGGTCCCTCGCCGGTGATGAGTCCAAAGGGTTTGGTACCCGCGAAAGCGTCAAGCCTAACAGGGGCCTACGGCCCGTCGCTGTGAGTCGGGTCGCCCCGTCGGCTGAGCGCGTCCACTTCACCGTACGACGGGGTGGCGCCCCGCGGTGTCCGGCCCGCCCGGATCTCCGCGACCGCCTCCAGCGCCGCGCCCAGCGCCCGCCGGTAGAGCAGCGAGCCGAGGCTGACACGCCGTACGCCGAGGTCGGCGAGGTGGGGGACGGTGGGGCCGGTCGGGGTGTAGAGGATGTTGAGGGGGACGTCGAGACGCTTCACCAGGGCGGCGATGTCGCCGGGATCGGTGAGCCCGGGGACGAACACACCGTCGGCGCCCGCCTGTCGGTAGGTGTCGAGGCGGGCCGTGGTCCCCTCACCGTCGCCCAGCCAGTACGTGTCCGTGCGGGCGTTGACGAAGAGGCCCGGTGCCGCCGACTTGACCGCGGCGATCTTCGCGGCATGCAGCGCGGAGGAGCCGAGCCGGTCCTCCAGGTTGATGCCCACGGCTCCGACCGCCGCCAGTTCCCGGGCGAACTCCCCTACCTCTTCCGGGCCTTCGCTGTAGCCGTCCTCCGCGTCGACGGAGAGAAGGAACGACTCCGAGCCGAGGGCGAGCGCGCGCCGGAGTGTCTCGTCGCGGGTGGCCGACGTCCCGTCGGGCAGACCGGCGGCCGCGGCGACACCGAGGCTCGTCGTGCCGATCGCGCGGAAGCCCTGGGCGGCGAGCGCCCTCGCCGAGGCGTGGTCCCAGGCGTTGGGGAGGAGGAGGGGTTCGTCGCCGTGGTGGAGGTCGGCGAACCCGGCGGTGACGGCTTCGGCGGGGAGCTCGGGCACGGTTTCGGTCATGTCCCGAACGGTAGGCGGACATCGTTTCGGCAGCGGCCGAAGTGTGACCCCGGTGCGCTCTCGCCCTCGCTCACGTCTACGACCCCGCGGACCTCCCCGCTGACGCCCTGACGTCCACCTCGACGCCCTCCCCCGCCGGCCGGACACGCACCTCGCGCCCCGTGCTCCAGCGGACGTGGATCTCGCCGCCCTCCGCCACGTGCACGTGCGCCGACTCGTGAAGCGGTGCGGGGTCGGTCTCGGCCGTGAGGCGGGCGAGGGCGACGAACACCGTGGGCCCGTCGGCCGTGACCCCCGTCAGCTCCTCGTCCCCCGACAGACCGAAGGCGGGGGCGAGTTCGGCGTGGACGCCGTCACCCCCCGCCCATCCCGTGACCCGCACGGCCGTCCCAGGGGCCGCGCCCACGACCCGATGGACGCGGACCTCCACCGCGCCCTCGACCACCACCGCACTCGTGACCCGGACCCCTTCACCCACCGAGTGCCGCGAGGCCGCCCAGCCCTCCCCCACGCCGAGCGGCACGATGTCCGTTCGGCTCGGATCGTCGCCGACGATGACGCTGTTGTCGTACGCCGGCGAGGGCGCCGTCACCGTCGAGTAGGCGAGCCGCGTGTAGTACGGGTCGTAGCGGACGTCCTCGCTGCCGTGGTTGTGGAGGCGGACCAGGCCGTCCGAACTCGTCGACTGCACGAGCCAGTTGGGGGCGGCGATCGGGGTGACGGCGTCCGCACGCTCGGCCGGGGCGGGTTCCTCCGCCGCCGTCCACACCTCGTGCTCCGCCGGGAGGAGCAGGCCGAGGAAGCCCTTGCTCGCCCAGTACGGGGACGCGGGGCCCGAATAGCCTTGCAGGACCGCCGCGTCGGGGCCGTGCCAGCCGAGGGTGAGCAGGCCGTTCGCGTCCACCGCGCCGCGCTCCAGGAAGTACTTCAGCGCGCCGGAGGCCAGCCGCCTCGTCTCCCCGGGCGACAGCGGTGTACGGCCCGTGAGGGCGCCGAGCCACAAGGGGGCCGTGGTCGCGAACCGGTAGGTCAGGGAGCGGCCCTGGCGCAGGGGGGCGCCGTCGCCGCCGAACAGGCGGGCGTAGTCCTCCAGGTGCCGGGAGAGCCGGCCGCCGTACAGGTCCAGCAGCCGTTCGTCCTGTGCCAGCCAGGCGTGCAGCACCGGGTAGAGGTGCATCGCCCAGCCGTTGTAGTAGTCGAACTTGCGGCCGTCGCCGTCCGTGTACCAGCCGCCCCCGACGTACCAGTCCTCGATGCGTTCCAGGCCCCGGTCGATCGCCTTGCGGGACTCCTCGGCCTCGTGGCCGACCTCCTGGAGGAAGCCGCCGACCGTCACCGGGAACAGCTCCCAGTTGCAGGGCCAGGCTTCGGCGGTCACGGCGTCCGCGAGCCAGTCCGCCGCCCGCTGCCGTACCGCGTCGTCCAGCCGGTCCCACAGCAGGGGCCGGGTCAGCCGCAGGGCGAGCGCGATCGAGGCGGCCTCGACCAGGGGCTGGCCGCGGTCCTCGATGCGGGGCCAGACGCCCGAGACGCCGGCCGCGAGTCCGTCGGCATAGCGCTCCAACGCCGTCTCGTCCCGGCGGAAGGCCGCCAGGAGGAGCGTACGGGCGTAACCCTCCAGGCCGTCGGAGAGGCGGCCCGACCAGCTCTCGCGGTCGCCGGGGAAGTGGTACAGGGCGCGGTCCCCGGTGGCGTACGGCTCCACGGCGGCGAGCAGGGCGTCGGCGGCCGCCTCCCAGTGGGCGCGGGTGTAGCCGGTGCGCGGGCTCAGGGTGGGGTCTTCGGGAGGCACGTGCATCGGTTCTCTTTCTCGCCGGCTCGGTTCAGACCTGGGGCGCCCCGGTTCCGGTCGGGACGCCCCAGGGGTTCATCCCACCCGCACCCGGCCCTCAGGCACCAGATGCCGGGCGACGAGTTCGTCACGGACCAGGCCCGCATACACCGTGGCGCCGTGCACCGAGGTGTGGGTGTTGTCCCGCTTCTCGTTGTAGAGGTACAGCGCCTTGGACGCCTCGACGCCCAGGGACTCCACCAGCGCCTTCGTCTTCGCCGTCAGGTCGATCAGCGGGACGTCCTGGGCGGCGGCGACCGAGCGGACGACCGCCGGGTGGTCCACGCCCAGGCCGTTCACCAGCAGGGCCGTGCCGTTGTCGAGCGTGCCGTCGGCGTTGAACCAGCGGCGCACGATCGGGGTGACCAGGACCGGCTCGCCGCCCTTCGCGCGGACACCGGTCACCAGTGTCTCGAGGTTGGCGCGGTAGGTCGCCTCGTCGGTCGTCTTGTCGTTGTGGGCGAGCTGGATCAGGACCAGGTCGCCGGGGCGGATCAGCGGCTGGACGGTGCCCCAGAGGCGGGAGTCGGCGAGGTAGCTGACCGTGCTCTCGCCGGAGTCGGCGTAGTTGGCTACGGACAGGCCCTTGGCGAGGTACTGCGGGAGTCGCTGACCCCAGCCGGAGTACGGGTCGCCGGGCTGGTCGCAGACGGTGGAGTCGCCGACCAGGAAGATCTGGCGGGCGTGCCGGGCCGGGGTGACCTTGATGTCGGCGAGGGCGGGGGCCGAACCGCCGAGGACGAGGTCGAGGCCCGGGCTTCCGGCGGCGCCGGTGGGCTCTCCCTCGGGGGTGCGGACGTTCACGGTGAAGCTGCGGGCGACGCGCTCACCCGCGGGCGCCGCCGTCTCCGGGAGCAGGGAGCGGCGGGCCTCGCCGGTGACGCGGGTGCTGGACGCGGCGTCGCCGCCGAGGAGGACCTTGACGTCGTACGTGCCCGGCGGGACGTCGAAGTGGCAGGCGCCGGCGGTGCAGTTCTCGATGCCGAGGGGCCGTTGCCCGCCGTACGCGTGGGCCGGTACGGCCGCCAGACCGGTGCTCAGCGTCACCGCCGCCAGCACGGCGAGGTTGAAACGTCTCATTCGCGGCTCCTCCACAGGGCGACAAGGTCTGGCGCTGGACCGTACCGCGGCTGGCAAGCGCTTTCTAGTCCTCGCGGCCATTTCATAAAACTGTCAACTTCCTCGCCGTGAAAGCCCTTTCGCGAAATCGATTCAACTGTCACCCTCACTCTCACCGCACCCCCCACCTCCCGAAGGAGGCACCCCCATGTCCGGATCCGCGAACAGACCGGTCCGACGCCGTACCTTCGTGCTCGGCACCGCGGCCGCCGCCGGTTGCGCCGCCGTCGCCGGACCGCTCGCCGGCCCGGCGTCGGCCGCCGCCTTCGGCTGGCGTGACGACGGCTCCAACTACGTCGTCGACACCGGCGCCCACCTCGTCTTCAAGGTCAGCAAGTCCAACGGCGACCTGACCTCGCTCGTCCACCGCGGCACGGAGTACCAGGGCTACGGCGGCATGAACTCGCACATCGAGTCCGGCCTCGGCACCTCCACGGTGAGCATCCGGCAGTCGGGTTCGACGATCCTGATCTCGGTCGCGTACGGCACGCTGCGGCACTACTACGCGGCCCGCAGCGGCGAGAACAACATCTACCTGTGGACGGACAAGGCCGATACGTCGGTCTCCGCGACCCGCTACATCCTCCGCGTGCGGAAGGGCCTGTTCCGCAACGACGAGCCCGACTCCTACACGTACGCGCCCACCGCCATCGAGGCCTCGGACGTCTTCCGGAAGTCCGACGGCCAGACCCGCTCGAAGCACTACGCGAAGCTGCGGGTCATGGACTACGACTACATCGGCTGGAGGACCGGCGGCGTCGGACTGTGGATCGTGCGCAGCAACCACGAGAAGGCGTCCGGCGGCCCGTTCTACCGTTCGCTGCTGCGGCACCAGAGCGCGGACGGCGGCGGCCTGTACGAGATCCTGTACTACGGCCAGAACCAGACCGAGGCCCAGCGCTTCGGCCTCCAGGGCCCGTACGTCATCGCCCTCACGGACGGTGCGGCACCCTCCTCGTCGCTGTTCCCGGGCACGCTCACCACTCCGTGGGCGGACTCGCTCGGCATCCCGGGGTACGTCGGCGCGAGCGGGCGCGGCCGGGTGGCCGGGGTCGGGATCTCCGGGCGGAACACGGCGTACCCGTACACCGTGGGGCTCGCCAACCCGTCGGCGCAGTACTGGGGTTCGGCGCGGTCGTCGGACGGCTACTTCTCGATCGGGGGCGTGCTGCCGGGGACGTACACCCTCACCGTCTACAAGGGTGAACTCGCCGTGTACACCACCTCGGTGACGGTCACGGCCGGTGGCACGACCGCCCTCAACACGATCGCCGTCCCGTCCTCCGACGACCCGGGCAACGCCACCGCCATCTGGCGCATCGGCGACTGGGACGGCACCCCGAGCGGCTTCAAGAACGCCGACCTGATGACGTACGCGCATCCGTCCGACGTCCGGGCCGCCTCCTGGACCGGCAACGTGGTGGTCGGCAACAACGAGACGGCGTCCTTCCCCTGCTACCTCTGGAAGGACGTCAACAGCGGGATCCTCGTGTACTTCAAGCTGACGGCGGCCCAGGCGGCGGCCGCGCACACCCTGCGGATCGGCGTGACGACGGCGTACGCCAACGGCCGCCCCCAGGTCACGGTCAACGACACCTGGACGTCGGCCGTCCCCGCCCCGCCCAGCCAGCCCAACACCCGGTCGCTGACCAACGGTTCCTACCGGGGCAACAACCACACGTTCACGTACAGCGTGCCGGCGTCCGCCTGGAAGACGGACACCGGCCAGTACAACGTGCTCAGGATCGACGTGGTGAGCGGTTCGGGGGCGACGGGTTATCTCAGCGCCGGCACGGCGATCGACGCGATCGACCTGCTCGCCTGAGACCTGGGCCGGCACGACGTCAGGTGCCGCGCGTCCACTGCTGGTTGGTTCCTCCGTTGCAGGTGTACGTGATGATCGTGGCGGAGTCGGCGGTGGACGCGCCGTTCACGTCCAGGCACTCGCCGGTGGCGCGGGACCTGACGGTGACGTAGGAGCCCGTGGTGGTGACCGACCACTGCTGGTTGGTCGCGGAGGCGTTGCAGTTCTCCTGCGAGACCGTGCTCGCGTTCTCCTGCACGCACAGGCTGCTGTTCCTGACCATCAGCTGGTGGTAGCCGCCGCCGACGGACTTGAACCAGAACTTCTGGTTGTTGCCGCCGTTGCAGTCGTACTGCTTGATCTGGGCGCCCTGCCAGAGCGACTGACCGGTCACGTCGGCGCACTTGGAGGAGTGGCGGGCGATCAGCGTGTTGTACGTGGCGCTCGTGCCGCTGATCGTCCCGGCGGCCGTGTCGATGGTGACCTCCGGCGACCAGGACATGGCCATCGTGGTCGAGTTGGAGAAGGTCAGCGGCAGCCACACGTACCGGGAGTCGTTGACGGTCCCGCCGAAGGAGTTGCCCCAGCGGTCGCCCATGTAGAGGTACGAGGTACCCGAACCGCCCTGTACGGGCAGGACGTAGGCGGTCTGGGAGCCGAACGTGGTCGAGTCGCCGATGTTCTTCATGGCGGACCAGGGGCCGGCGATGTTCGTGGCCGTGGCGTACTGCTGCTGGTTGGGGCTCCAGCCCGTGGCGCCCGAGGTCAGCATGAAGTACACGCCGTTCCGCTTGAACAGGGCCGGGGCCTCGCGGTGGCCGCCCGGCCACGGGTTGGCGACCAGGCGCGCGATGCCGGTGTAGTCGGCGGTGAGGCGGTAGATCTGGAGGTCGTAGTTCTCGCGGGCGGCGGAGATCATGTAACCGGCGCCGTCGGTGTCGACGAAGACCGTGATGTCGCGGGACATGTGCTGGCCGAGCGGGCGGAAGCTGCCCTTCCAGGTGTAGTCGCCGTCGACGGTGTCGGAGACGGCGACGGCCGCGCGGGCCTCGCTGTAGTCGGTGCCGTTCTCCTTGTGCATCCACATCACGAACTTGCCGGTGGCCGCGTTGTACATGACCTTCGGCCGCTCGATGTTGGCGGTGGCGAGCTCCGGGTCGCCGGCCTCGGTCAGGACGTGGTTGCGGAACTCCCAGTTCTTCAGGTCGGTCGAGCGGTAGGCGTCGACGTACCGGAAGGTGTTGTCGGCGTTGCGGTGCTCACCGAACCAGTAGTAGTAGGAGCCCACCTTGATGACGCCGCCGCCGTGCGCGTGCAGGGGGTTGCCCGAAATGTCCCTGAACTGCGTGCCGTTGGTGAGGGTCTGCGGTACGGCCTGGGCGGGGCCGGCGGTGACGAGGGCGCCGAACAGGCCGAGGCACAGGGCGAGAAGGATCGCCTGCGCGCGTCTCATCTCAGGCACCTTCCTTGGCCGTGTCGGCGACCGG
This sequence comes from Streptomyces sp. NPDC006385, assembly GCF_040612485.1. NCBI lineage: Bacteria > Bacillati > Actinomycetota > Actinomycetes > Kitasatosporales > Streptomycetaceae > Streptomyces > Streptomyces sp. NPDC006385. Next base: position 93,794 of record NZ_JBEXQG010000013.1, on the reverse strand, counting down.
GATGCCGAAGTCGGGCGTGCCGTCGGCCTTCCAGCCGAGCTTCTGGACGCGGGTGTGCCGGTTGGGGTCGTTCAGCGGGTCGCCGTTGATCTCCTTGTACTGGCGGGCGTGGTAGACGAGGACGTCGGTGCGGCCGTCCTCGGCGACCGTGAAGCAGTTGTGGCCGGGGCCGTACTGCTTGGTGGTGTCGTTGCTGGTGAAGACCGGGGTCGGCGACTTGGTCCAGCTCATGGGGTCCAGGAGGTGGCTGTCGGCGTCGGCGGTCAGCAGACCCATGCAGTAGTTGTGGTCGGTGGCGCTGGCCGAGTACGTCATGAACAGGCGGCCGTTGCGCTTGAGGACGTACGGGCCCTCGTTGACCTTGAAGCCGATGCACTCCCAGTCGTACTCGGGGGTGCTGAGCCGGACCTGAGGGCCCTTCAGAGTCCACGGGTTCGCCATCTCGGACAGGAAGAGGCCGGTGTTGTTGTCCATGCCGGGCTCGTGCTGCGCCCAGGCGAGGTAGCGCTTGCCGCGGTGGGTGAAGGTGGTGGCGTCCAGGGAGAAGGTCTCCCAGGCCGTCTTGACCTGGCCCTTCTCCACCCAGGTGCCCTTGAACGGGTTGGGGTGGGCGTTCTCCAGCACCCATATGCGGATGGCCCACACGTCCTCGGCGGGCGCGGAGGCGAAGTAGATGTACCACTTGCCGCCGATGCGGTGCAGTTCGGGCGCCCAGATGTGCGCGCCCATGTCGCCGGTGGGGTGGGCACGCCAGATGACGGACTCGTCCGCCGTACCGAGGCCGTTCAGGGTGCGGGAGCGGCGCAGGATGATGCGGTCGTACTCGGGGGCGGTGGCGGTGAAGTAGTAGAAGCCGTCCTTGTGCCGGTGGATGTGCGGGTCGGCGCGGTTGCGGACGAGCGGGTTGACGTAGGGGGCCGGCCTCGGCCGCTTGGAAGAAGTCGCCGTCGCGGGGGCGGTGGCGGCTTCGGCGGCGCCGGGGAGGGCGGGGACGGCGGCCAGGGCACCGGCGGCTGCGGCGCCCATCAGCAGCAGTCTGCGGCTGGGGGGTTGGGGCAGAGCGTGGTCGCGGTCGCGGCTCATGCGGAGGGGCCTGCCTCTCACTGGGGGACACACGGCGTTGTCTGATGCGTCGTTCGACATGTCGGCCGTCCGGCATTTCGAACGCCATCTGTCATTACGAACGCCGAAAAGGTAAGGGGGAGACACGAGGAGGTCAACGGGTCTGACGGTATGAACGCGGACCGGCCCTGGAAGGACGCCGGTACCCGTCCTCGCGCACACGGCACGGCACCGGCTCGGCAGCCGCCGTTTTTTCTGTTATCGGCCGCCCTCGGATCGTGTCTCCGGTCATGTGCGCAGCCTCACCCACACCACAGCAGCGGCCGCGGGCGTCCTCGCGGCGGTCGCTTCCCTGGTCACCGCTCCCCCGGCGGTGGCCGCCGACGCCCGGGACGTCACCGCCGACGTGCTCGCCGACCGGGACGTGACGCTCAGCGGCGACACGGTCGTCACGGTGCCGCCCGGGACGACGACGTACGACGGCGTGTTCCGGGGCGAGGGCACGCTCACCGTGCGCGGCCGCGGAACCCTCGTGCTCACCGAGGACAGCGACTTCACGCTGCCCGCGTCCCGGCAGCGGCAGCGCGTGCGGATCCAGGGCGGCAACCACCCGTACGTCACCACGACCGACCCGGACCCGCCCGCCGTCACGGTCGAACGCGGGGCGACTCTCCAGTACGGCAACGGCGGTACGACCGGACTGATCGGCCACTTCCCGTACGGCACCCCGGCGTTCCGGCTCAACCAGAACAACATCCGGGTCGACGGCACCCTGCGCCTGTCCCTCACGAGCGCCTACAACCTCGGCACGATCAGCGGCTCCGGGCTGATCACCCAGCCCCGGTTCCTCTGGGGCACCTGGGACCTGGCGGGCACCCACTCCTTCTCCGGGGTGATCGACAACGGCACCCAGACGAACGCCGGACGGCCCGAGTACGCCACCTCGCTGCCCGACGTCCGCAAGGTCCTCAACCAGGGCACCTGGACCGTGGACACCCCGCTGGGGCGGACCGTCACCATGGGAATGGACTTCTACCAGCGCGAGTACGGCAGCGACATCAACGTCCAGTCCCGGCCGGGCGGCAAGGTCGTCCTGACCGGGCAGTACAGCTGGTCGGACCGGGGCGGGGACGCCAACCCCTCACTCAGCGACCCGTCCCTGAACTGGACGCCCGCGCGGAAGAACGTCAACAAGCGCGGCACCAACATCAAGGGCGCCGACGTCCAGTGGGGCGACGGGACGACGAACAAGATCTTCATGCCCGGCACGGCGGAGACGGTCTACATCAACCTGCTGGCGGCGCGCTCCCGTTCCCGCCTCACGTTCGACTACAACGGCCCCGTGACGCTGGGCGCCCCCATCGGCGGCGGCAGGTTCCACGACACGCTCGCCGCGCCCGGCGCCGGGGACATCGTCGTCAAGGGGACGAAGGGCAATGACGTCACCTTCGCCGCCGTCCAGTACTACGACGGCTCGACGACCGTCGAGAAGGGCGCCGTGCTGCGGCTCGGCAACGGCAGGTCCGGCGGCGACGGCGGGCTCTACACGCGGGGCGACCACTACAAGGTCGTCAACAACGGCTCGCTGGTGCTGAACAACACGAGCAAGGCCCTGTCCCTGTCCCGGATCAGCGGCAGCGGGTCGCTCACGCAGGCGGGTGCCGCGCCGACGACGCTGACGGGGAGCGCGGTGACGTACACCGGCACGACCACCGTCAAGAAGGGCACGCTGGCGCTGCGCGACGGCGCGACGCTCGCCCGCAGCAGGGCGATCCGGCTGACATCGGCCAAGTCCCGCCTGGACGCGGGGGCTTCGGGACTGCGGGTGGCCACGGCGCTGACCGGCAACGGCACCGTGAAGGGCGCGGTGACGAACGACGGTGTGGTGGCGAGCGGTCTGACCGTCGCCGGGAACTACACGCAGTCGGCGGAGGGCGAACTGGTCCTGCGGGAGGGCCCCTTGACGGTGACGGGCACGGTCCGCCTGGCCGGCGACCTGGACCTCGCGTCCGTCGCGACCGCGACCGAGCCCGCCGCCGAGAAGATCACCGTCCTGGAGCACAAGGGGCGGTCCAGGACGACCGGCACCTTCACGGGCCTGGAGGAGGGCGAGAGGCTTCAGCTGAACGACACCACGTACCGGATCAGCTACCGGGGCGGCGACGGCAACGACGTCGTCCTGACCGCCGTCACCCCGAGCCCGTCCCCCGCCGCCGACAGCCCCCGCACGGCCGCGGGCACGCTCACCTCCCCCGGCACCCCCACCGCGAGCAACGCGAGCAGCGGACTCGGCTGGTGGCCGTACGTCCTGGCCGCGGGGCTGCTCGTCGGGCTGGCGGCACCGGCGACGAGGCTGGGCCGGGGGCGGGGACGGGGGCGCGGACCGGGCCGGGGCGGGCGCCCGGGAGGGCGGCACGCGGCGCGGGGGTAGGGCTGCCCCTCCCCAGGGCCGGCCGCGAGGACGGCGTGCGTGCCCGGGGTCGTGTCATGACGACCCACCACGAACAGGCCGACGACCCAACCCCTCGCTAGAATTACCGGAATGCCGAGACCGACCGCAGAAAGCGCCGTGCCCGCGGGCAGGGGCCGCACACTCGCTCAGAGGTACCGGCACTTCGGCGAGGTCGATGCCGCCGAGACATCGCCGCTGTACAAGCGCGGCGCCGTCGCCCTGAGTGAGTCCGCCGAGGCGCTGCGCGCCATCGAGGCGGCGCCGGCCCGCAAGCGGCACCCCACGGTGATCCTCGCCGCGCTGCACGACCTCGCCCTGGCCGGACGCGCCCCGGCGCTCGCCGCGGCCTATGCCGCGGCGGACGGCGCCGCCGCCGCCGGCGCGGCGATCGACACACTGCTGCGCATGACCGACTCGGTCGTGGACATCGCCGTGCGCCGGCGGACGCGGACCAACGAGACCGGACGCCACGGCGTGCTGTATCCGGCCGTCGCCGAGGCGGCGCACCGGGTGGGCGCGCACGCGGTCGGGCTGATCGACGTGGGGTGTTCGGCCGGGCTCAACCTCAATGTCGATCGCGTCGGCATCACCTACAGCAACGGACAGTCGCTGGGCGACCCGTCGTCTCCCGTGCGATCGTCGTCTTCGATCGTGGGAGACCGGCCCGTCCCGACGCGGGCGATGCCCGAGGTCGTCGCCCGGGTCGGCGTCGACCTCGATCCGGTCGACGTGACCGACGCGGACGAGGCCCGATGGTTGCGCGCCTGCGTCTGGCCGGATCAGCCGGAACAGATCGCGAGGCTCGAAGCGGAGCTGGCGCTGGCGGCGACGTCCCCTCCGCTGCTGTTGCGAGGTGACGCCGTCGACGTCCTGCCCGACGCCGTCGCCCGTGTGCCCGCGGACGCCCTGCCTGTCGTCACCACGACGTGGGCGCTGTCGCACTTCCCACCCGAGAGCCGCCTGCGCTTCCTGAACCGCCTCGACGAAGCGGCGGCCGGGCGGGCGGGCGGTGGCGTGGGTGTCGGCGGAGGGGGTCGGAGTCGCGCCGACGATACCGACACTCGGCGATCGCCGCGCCTCGGGCCACAGCATCATCGGTCTGGCGGTGTTCGACCATTCGACTCTGCGCGCCGAGGCCGTCGGCCGCTGCTGGTCGCGGGGCCGCCTGCTGGCGTGGCTGGCGGGCTCCCAGGCCCTGTAGTCACCAGGGCGGCCCGACCACCCGGGCCGTAGCTGTCGCGGATGGCGGAGTGCCGCCCCGCCTCGACTACCGTCTCCCTCATGACCAGCACCCTCGCTCTCGCCGAAGCCCTCGCCGCCGGGACCGTCGTGCTCGACGGTGGCATGTCCAACCAGCTGGAGTCCGCGGGGTACGACCTGAGCGACGAGCTGTGGTCGGCGCGGCTGCTCGCCGAGCGGCCCGAGGCGATCACCGAGGCGCATCTGGCGTACTTCGAGGCGGGGGCGGACGTGGCGATCACGTCCAGTTACCAGGCCACCTTCGAGGGCTTCGCCAAACGCGGGATCGGACACGAGCGGGCGGCCGAACTCCTCGCCCTGAGCGTGGAGCTGGCGCGCGACGCCGTGTCGCAGGCACGGGCCGAGGGCATCGCGCGGCCACTGTGGGTCGCCGCGTCCGTCGGCCCCTACGGGGCGATGCTGGCGGACGGCTCCGAGTACCGGGGGCGGTACGGCCTCAGCGTCGACGAGCTGGAGCGCTTCCACCGGCCCCGCCTGGAGGTGCTGGCCGGTGCCCGGCCCGACGTGCTGGCGCTGGAGACGGTCCCGGACGCCGACGAGGCCGAGGCGCTGCTGCGGGCGGTGCGCGGGCTCGGTGTCCCGGCCTGGCTGTCGTACTCCGTCGCCGGTGACCGGACGCGCGCCGGGCAGCCGCTGGAGGACGCCTTCGCGCCGGCCGCCGACGCCGACGAGGTGATCGCCGTCGGCGTGAACTGCTGCGCCCCGCACGACGTCGCCGGCGCCATCGAAACCGCCGTACGCGTCACGGGCAAGCCCGTCGTCGTCTACCCCAACAGCGGCGAGGCCTGGGACGCCGAGACCCGTGCCTGGGACGGCCGTTCCTCCTTCGCCACCGAGCAGGTGCGGGCGTGGCGGGCGTCCGGGGCCCGGCTGATCGGGGGGTGCTGCCGGGTGGGACCGGAGGCGATCGGGTCCATCGCGCGTACGTTGGCGGAGGCGCGGTAGCCGCGCTGGCGCCACGTCAGTTCCCGGTCATACCCGACTGCGCTCGCCGACCGTCGTCGAACGCTGATCGGTTACGCTGGCCGCGCCGCCGCGTGACGATCGCCGACCGGACCCCTGGGGGGGCCGCGGATCTCCCGGCGAAACCACCGGCATCTGCGTCAGGACGCGTGACGTGCCCGTCCGCCCGTCCTGTGGGACGCATGTGTCGCGAGCGCGCACGAAGGAGACAGCGATGGCGGACCGAACGCCCGACACCAGCGTCCTCGACGAGGACGACCCGCCGACGGGATCCTCCGGCGCGGGACGGGATCCGGGCCCGGGTTCAACCGCCACGGACAGCGGCCGGCCGTCGGGAGAGCCGACGTCGTCGGAGCCGACGCGGGCGGAACCGGCGGACGAGGCGGAGGAGTCGGAGAAGCCGGAGAAGTCGGCGGCGGAGGAGCGGGAGGAGTCTGAGGGGCCGGCGGAGGCTGAAGGGCGAGAGGAGTCCGACGCGCCGGAGGAGCCGAAGGACGCTGTCGGTGAACCGGCGGTGGAGGCGGGCGAGGTCGATACGGGCGCCGCTCCCGCGGGAGCCCCGGCCCCGGACGCCGAGGACGACGCCGACGAGCCCTTGGACGCCGAGGACAACGCGGCGCCCGACGAGAACGCCGAAGCAACCACCCAGGACAACAGCACGGCACCGGACAAGTCCACCGAGCCGGCTGCCGATGACACCGACACGGCACGGGCCCAAAACGCCGAAGCGACCGCCGAAGACGACGAGACCAAGCCCGACGAGGACACCGAGCCGGCCCTCACAGACACCACCCCCGCAACCGACGACACCACGCCGGACAAGAACACCGAACCGGCCCCCGAAGACGACAACCCTGCACCGGCCGAAGACTCCGAACCGGCTCCCGCCGACGAGCTGGAGCTCGGCAAGGACGCGCCCTCGGAGTCGTCCGAGAGCACGCGGACGGTCGCGTTGCGGACGCCGGAGGACGTCACCGGGGCCGGGGCCGGGGCCGGGGCCGACAGGACGATGGCGCTCAGCGTCGCGGACCTGCCGCGCGTCGAGCCGACCGCTCCCCCGGCCGCCCCTCAGGACGCGCAAGGCGGACAGGACGGGAGGGACTCGAAAGGTCAGTCCTCGCAGGCCCCGGCCTCACAGGCCCCTGCCACGCAGTCCCGGCCCTCGCCTCCGCCCCCCGCCTCACCCATCGACCTGCTCGCGCAGCTCACCAACACGCCGCCGCCACCGAACACTCCGGCCCGCACGATCCTGCGCAGGGTCAAGATCTGGTCCCCCGTCGTGGCGCTCCTCGCGCTGGCCATGCTCGTCGTCCAGGTGGTCCGCCCGTTGCCCGAGCCGAGACTCGTCATCGACGCGAACGCGGCGTCGTTCACGGTGGGCGGCGGCACGTTCAGCATGCCGTGGCCGGAGAAGGGCCAGGCCGCGGTCATGGTCGCGGGCACGGGCGCCATCGGGACGTTCGGGAAGCAGAAGCCCGTCCCGACAGCGAGCGTCGCCAAGATCATGACGGCGTACGTGGTGCTCCGCGACCATCCCCTCAAGAGGGACGAGCCGGGCCCGAGTGTCACGGTCGACGCCCGGACCGTGCAGGAGGGCAAGTCCAAGGACGAGTCGCGCATCGAGGGGCTGCGGGTCGGGCAGAAGTTCAACCTCCAGGACATGCTCAAGATGCTGATGATCCCGTCGGGCAACAACGTGGCCCGGCTGCTGGCCCGATGGGACACGGGCACGAAGGACGAGGCCGCGTTCGTCCGGAAGATGAACGAGGCGGCCAGGTCGCTCGGCATGAAGAACACCACGTACACCGACCCCAGCGGCCTGGACGAGGGAACCGTCAGCACAGCCGTCGACCAGCTCAGACTGGCCGAGGCGGTCATGAAGTCCGACTCCTTCCGCGCGGTCGTCGCCATGGCCAACGCCGACATCCCCGGGGGCGGGCGCATCTACAACAACAACGCGCTGCTGACCGAGCCCGGGCTGAGCGTCAGAGGCATCAAGACCGGCTCCAACACCCCCGCCGGGGGCACGCTGTCCTGGGCGGCGTACAAGACGGTGGACGGCGAGGACCGGCTGATCCTGGGCACGATGATGGACCAGCACGTCACGGGTCCGGACCCCAACGGAGCGAACAGCCTCCAACTGGTGCAGGACAACAGCGAGAAGGTCATCAGGGCGGTCCGGGAGGCGCTCACCTCGGCGACGGCGATACGGAAGGGCCAGGTGGTCGGACACGTCGACGACGGTCTCGGCGGCCGTACGCCGGTGGTGGCCACGCGGGACCTGAAGGTGGTCGGGATACCGGGTCAGAAGCTGACGCTCACCTTCCGCGACGGCCGTGCGGACATCGTCGGCGGGATGAGGGCCGGGACCGTGGTCGGCGAGCTGACGCTGGACGGTGTCGCGGGGGCGCAGCGCGTGCCGGTGGCGCTGCGGTCGGATCTTCGGGAGCCGTCTCTCGGGGCGAAGCTGACGCGGATCGGCTGAGGCGAGCCGGCGTCCTCCACCAGGACCGCCCAGGCGAGGCCCCCGGTCGCCCTGGTAGCCGATCATCCAGGCGTGCGTGCGCGGTGCGATCAACAGGGCTGCCGGAAAGGGTCACGGGGGCCGGATCAGGGGCTGGAACACCGGTGGGGCCGGATGGCTCCCCTTCTCCATTTCTTTCATTTCGCCATGGGGGGGGGAGCCATCGGCGTCCGGTGTTCTTCACCTCACTTCAGCTCACTTCAGCAGGACCGCCTGCATCACGTCCCGCGCGATGGGGGCGGCCAGACTGCCACCAGAGATGTCCTCACGCGAGATGTCCATGTCGGTCGGGTCGATGAAGACGGCCACCGCGACGGACTGACCGTCGGGCTTCACGCCGTAGGACACGAACCAGCCGAAGGGGACCTGGTCGCGCACATTCACACCGCGCTGGGCCGTTCCGGTCTTGCCGCCCACCGTGATGCCGTCGATCAGGGCCCTGCGGGCGCTGCCCTCCTTGGCGGTGTGCTCCATCATCTCCCGGACCTTCTCGGCCGTGGACTCGGAGACGGCCTCGCTCATGACCTGCGGCTCGTGCTCCTCCAGCGTGCTCAGATCCGGGGACCGCAACTGGTCGACGATGTAGGGCTGCATCACCTTGCCGTCGTTGACCAGCGCGGCGGTCACCATGGCCATCTGCATCGGAGTGCTGGTGAGACTGCCCTGGCCCATGCCGGTCAGCGCGGTACCGGGCTTGTCGAGGTCCTCGGGGTAGAGGCTCCTGGTGGCCCGCAGGTCACCGAAGTCGGAGGAGTAGACGTCCTCGTTGAACCCGAACTTCTCGGCCGTCTCGCGCATCTTGTCCGCGCCCACCTTCACGGCCGCGTCGAGGAAGACGTTGTTGCAGGAGTACTGCATGGCCGTCTTCATCGACGCCTTGTCGCACACGCCGTCCCCGGCCTCGCTGCCGATCTTGTTGGTCGACTGCGGCAGTTGGTACGGGGAAGCGGCGTCCGAGGCGGCGTCGATGTCCGTCACCACGCCGTGCTCCAGCGCCGCCGCCGCGGTGAGGACCTTGAAGGTCGAACCGGGCGGGAAGGTCTCGCGCAGCGCGCGATTGGCCAGCGGCTTGGCCTTGTCGGCACCGAGCTTGCGGAACCTCTCGCTCTCCTTGAGGGAGTTGCCGGCGAACACCGAAGGGTCGTAGGACGGAGTCGAGACCAGGGCCAGCACCTTTCCGGTGCTCGGGTCCAGTGCCACCACCGAACCGCGGGCACCGAGGCCCGTGAGGCCCTTGTATCCGGCCTCCTGCGCCCTGGGGTCGATCGTCGTGATGACGTCTCCCCCACGACGTTCCTTTCCGGTGACGACGTCCGTGAAGCGCTCGAACGCCAGCCGGTCGTCCTGGCCGCTGAGCACGCTGTCGTACGTGTTCTCCAGGAAAGTCATCCCCATGGCCTGGGACGCGTATCCCGTGACCGGCGCGTACATGGGACCGTTCTTGTACGTGCGCACGTACTTGAGATCCGATCCCTCGGACTCCACCGAGTCCGTGACGGCCTTCGCGCCCACGATGATGTCGCCGCGAGCCGTCGCGTACCGGTCGATCAGCACGCGCCGGTTCTCGTCGTCGGTGGCGAGTTCGTCCGCCTCCACGTACTGGAGCCAGTTGGCCCGGATCAGCAGCGCAAGCATCAGCAGGCCGCAGAAGATTGCTATGCGTCTCAGCGGCTTGTTCACGCGGGAGCACCTCCAGCGGCGGGCCCTCTCGACGACACTGCCCGGGTGAAGGTCGGAGTCGGAATTACCATGGCAGAACCATAGTTGAGCGCGTTGGCACATTCTCTGTCGACGGATCAGGACCGGCCCAGGATCCGGGGAGGAACTCCGGATCCCGGACCGGGTCTTCTCGTCTCAGCCGATGTCGGCTTGCGACCCCGCGCCCGGGGCGGGGCCCAGGTCGACGCCGAGGAAACCGCCGGACTGCCGAGTCCACAGCGCGGCGTAGAGACCGCCGCGCGCGAGCAGGGCCTGGTGCGTGCCCTCCTCGGCAATCCGTCCCTCGTCCAGGACGACGATGCGGTCCATCCGTGCGATCGTCGAGAGCCGGTGCGCGATCGCGATGACGGTGCGGCCCTCCATCAGCTGGTCGAGGGTGTCGTGGATCGCCGCCTCGACCTCCGAGTCCAACGCCGAGGTCGCCTCGTCGAGAACGAGGATCGGCGCACCTTTGCAGATCGCGCGGGCGAGCGCGATCCGCTGCCGCTGGCCACCGGACAGCCTCACGCCACGCTCACCGACGTGCGCCTCGTAGCCGACGCGTCCCTGCGGATCACGGAGCTGCGAGACGAACCCGTCGGCGGCCGCCTTGCGTGCCGCCGCTCTGATCGCCTCGTCGTCGCAGGCATGGCCGCCGTAGGCGATGTTGTCACGGACGGAACGATGCAGGAGCGCCGCTTCCTGGGTCACCATCGCGATCTGCCGGCGCAGGCTCTGCTGAGTGACCGCGGTGATGTCCTGGCCGTCGATCTCAATCGTCCCCGCTTCCGGTTCGAAGAACCGAAGCAGCAGGTTGACCAGCGTGGACTTGCCCGCGCCGGACCGACCCACCAGGCCCACCTTCTCACCCGGGGCGATGTCGAGGCACAGGCTGTCGAGGCCGCCGTCGCCCTTGCCGTAGTGATGGCTGACGCCGCTGAAGCGGATCCCGCCGCCGCGTACGCGCAGCGCGTCGGCGCCGGGCCGGTCGGCCACCGCCAAGGGTTGCGCGATCGTGCGCAGCGCCTGCCGGAGCGCACCCACCGAACCGAAGAGGGCGGACACCCCGTCGAGCAGCCACTCGGCCATCGAGGTGATCCGAAAGCTCAACGTCAGTGCCACCGCGACCAGACCGAGCGGGGCCGCGCCGGCCTGCCACAGGGCGATGCCGTAGCCGATCAGCCCCACCATCAGCACACCGCTGAGGGCCATCATCCCGACGTTCATGGTCACTTCGAGGCGTTGGACGGCGACGTGGGCCCGGCGGGCCGCTGCGAAGACCCGTCGGCTCTCCCGGTCGTCCTCGGCATGGTCGGCGAAGAGTGCGAGGGTGTCGCTGTTGGCGTACGAGTCGACCAGCAGACCGGTCAGTGCCGACTCCGCGTCCTGCAACCGTTGTGAGGCCCGGCGATGGCGCGGCACGACGTACACCATCAAGCCGGCGTACAAGGCGATCCAGACCCCGAGCGGCAGGACCAGCCGTGGGTCGGCCGACGACATCAGCCAGACGGATCCCACGATGTAGGCGGCGACGAAGGCGAGCGTGTGGATGATGGTGTAGGCCGAGGTGCCGGCGGCGGCGCCGCCGTCACGGACCCAGGTGGCGACGCGGCCGGTGTGGTCGTCGCGGAACCATCCGACGGATTGCCGCGAGACGTGCCGGTGGGCCCGCCAGCGCGCCAGGGCCTGGGCGTTGGTCCGGAAGGCGATGTCGTCCAGGGCCTCTTTCAGCAGGTGGACGAGAGGCCGGGCGAGAAGCACCACTGCCGCGATGATGAGCAGTTCGGCGCCCTGGGTGTCCCAGAACCCGGCGGGTGAGGTGGCGGCAAGAGTGTCGACCAGCCGGCCGGAGTAGCCGATCAGCCAGACCTCGACGCCGGCTGCCACGACGGTGAGCGCGAGGCTCGCCGCCACGACGGTACGCAGCGGCCGGAACTCCTGGACGAGGAACGACCACACACCGGCCGACGGGGTGCGCGGCTGATGGGGACGGAAAGGATCGACGGCGTTCGCAAGGAGACGAAACACGCATGCCCTCCCGGGCAGACAGGAGTGGGATCGTCAGAGGAAAGGGGCCGAACGCAGGCCCCACTCGGGTCCGGCGCTCAGCGCGGGAAAGTGCCGAGTGTCCTCATCAGTCGATCTCCTTCGCGGCTCGTCGCTGCCGCGAGCCTATTGCCCCAGGCCGTCTGACGCCACCGAGTTGAACCGCCCGGTCACGCCATGCCGGGTCTCGTCCCCGCGCTTCATCCACTGCTAGCCTCCCTTCGGGAACCGGTTGCCGACGTGTTGCCGCAGGTTCTCCAGGGGGTGGGCGAGGGTGCCCGGGAGAGGGGCGAGGCTGGGATGACCAGGAAGAGCGAGGTCGCGGGGCGCAGCACCATCCGGGACGTGGCGGCCCGGGCGGGGGTGTCCGCGTCGACCGTGTCACGGGTGCTCGGCGGGGTGTATCCGGTGAGCGCGTCGACCCGCGCGCGCGTGCAGCGTGCGGTCCGTGACCTGGACTACGTCGCCGACGCGCGCGCCAAGGCGGTCGCGGGGGTCGGCACGCCCACGCTGGCGTTCGTCCTGGAGGACATCACGGGGCCGTCGTTCGCGCACATGGCGCACGGCGTGGAACGCGAGGCGCGACGCCTCGGGCATCTGTGCCTGGTGTGCACGACGGAGGGCGACGTCCAGCACGAGGTGGAGTTCGTCGAGATGATGCGCGCCCAGCGCGCCGCCGCCGTGATCCTGGTCGGCGGCGGCGCCGACACCCCCGAGTACCGCGAGCGCACCCGCCGTATGGCCGACTCGCTGGCGTCGGCGGGCTCCCGGCTGGTGCTGTGCGGACGCCCTGCCCTCGGCCCCGGGGCGCCCGTGACCGTCATCGAGTACGACAACGAGGGCGGCGCCTACGCCCTGGTCGCCCACGTCCTCGCTCAGGGCCACCGGCGGGTCCTGTTCCTCGGCGGCAAACCCGACCACACCACCGCACAGGGCCGTGAGCGCGGCTATCTCGCCGCCCACCGGGCCCGTGGCCTGGAGCCGGACCCGGCACTGCTCCTGCACGGCGACTTCACCCGCGACGCCGGGCACCGTCTGATGCGCGAGGCGCTCGGGCAGGGGCTGGAGTTCACGGCCGTGGTCGCCGCCACCGACATGGTCGCCGCCGGCGCGCTCACCGCCCTGCACGAGGCCGGCCTGGACGTGCCCGGCGACGTGTCCCTGGCCGGCTACGACGACATCCCCTTCGCCCGCGACCTGCACCCGGCCCTGACGACGGTCCACGTCCCCTACGAGGAGCTGGGCCGCCTCGCCGTGCGCACCGCGCTGGGCCGTACCCCGGAGGACCCGGACGAGCACCTGCTGCTGGGGACGCATGTGGTGGTACGCGACTCGGTCGCACCGCTCGACGCGTAGCGGTCCCCTGCGGCCACGCTTCAGGTTCGCGGGTCCTGCGGAACGCTGACCGCGGCGGTGGTTCCGCGGCCGTTCCAGGACCCGGATGTCCACCACACCAGCCGGGCGGGGTGACCGTCGTCAGTGGCGTCGGACCGCGCCGGGGAGGCGCAGCCGCCGTACGACTGACCGCAGTTCCGTGCCGCGTGGGGGCGAACCGTCGGTGAGGGCCGCCGAGGCGGGTGTGGGCTCCGTGGGCGGGACGGTGGCAGCCCACAGGGCGAGTTCGGCGTCGCGGGGGCCGTAGGCCGTGTGCGTCTCGCCGTCGCCGAAGACGCGCACCGGATGCGAGTCGTCCCACGCCTGCCACCCGGGGTCGCCCTCCACCGTGAACCGCACCCACGCCCCGTGCATCTCGTCCGCCAGCTCCTGCGGGGCGCCCTCGCCGGCCAGCTTGCGGGACTCGGGGACCTCCCCGGTGTCGAAGACGAAGCCGAGCTCCAGCGCGTGGCAGGAGCCGAGGTCGGGGAGGTTCGAGGGCCAGGCGAACTCGTACACGTACGACGACCCGGGGCGGGCGTCGGCCAGGCGGTGCAGGGGGCGGCGCAGCAGGTGGTCGGTGACCATCTGGCCGACGATCTCGGCGGTGCCGGCCTCGGGGTGCAGGGCGCGGTAGCCGCGGGGCACGTCGGCGCCGGCGTGGCAGCGGGCCATGGCACCGGCGAGGGCGACCGCGCCGAGCTTGTCGACGCGCTCCAGCAGGCCGCCGGGGACCAGCCACAGCCGGTACTCGTCGCGGGTCCAGCCCGTCATCAGGTCGACGCCGCTCGCCGCGTCGCCCTCCGTCAGGGCCTGAAGGGGGTCGCGGGGGACGATGTCGCCGTCGACGACGATCCCGAAGGCGGGCCCGCCCAGCACGGGGCTGCTGAGCCTGCCCACCTCGGCCTGGGTGCGCAGCAGGAGCTCACGGTCGACCTCGGCGAAGGCGGCGGCGGTGGCGGGGACCCTCAGCCGGGCGGCCATACGGCGCACCATCCGCCGTACCTTGTCCCACTCGGCGGCCTCGGGCGGCCCGCTCTGCAGGACCGCCCGCCGGACCAGGCCCTGGGCCTGCGGGGCGGCTATCAGGGCGCCGATGCTGATGGCGCCGGCGGACTGGCCGGCCAGGGTGATGCGGCCGGGGTCGCCGCCGAACGCCGCGATGGACTCGTGCACCCACGTCAGGGCGGCGAGCTGGTCGCGCAGACCGGCGTTGGCGGGCGCGTCCGGGAACAGGCCGTAGCCCTCCACACCCAGTCGGTAGTTGACCGAGACGCAGACGACGCCGTCCCGGGCGAAGGTGCGCCCGTCGTACACGGGCACGCCCGAGGAGCCCCTGGTCAGGGCGCCGCCGTGCAGCCACACCAGGACCGGGAGCCGGGCGCCGGGGCCCGGCTCGGGGGTCCAGACGTTGAGGTTGAGGCAGGCGTCGCCGGGCACGACGGGGTCGGACAGGTACTGCGCGAACGCCTCGGAGTACGGCGGTTTCGGCGCGGTCGGCCCGAAGGAACCGGCGTCGCGCACGCCGTCCCAGGGTTCCGGCGGCACGGGCGGCCGGAACCGGCGGGGACCGAACGGGGGCGCCGCGTAGGGGATGCCCCGGAACACCGCGACGCCGTTGTCGTAGCGGCCCCGTACGGCACCGTACGGCGTGCTCACCACGGGGTCTGCCTGGACTGCTGTCATACGTCCACCAGCCTCCTCACCGCGCTCGTGCACCGTGAAGATCAGAGCACTTCATTGTGGCTCGTTATTCCGGTGCACGAGCGGGTGTGAGGGCTGTTCGGGTTACCCGGCTACGCGGGGTACGCGGTCACTTGGCGTACATCAGCGTGCCGAACCCGAGCTGGTCGAAGCCGCCGCTGGTGGATCCGTAGTCACCTCCTCCGCCCTCGGGGGCGACGGAGAAGCACATCTGCGCGATGTACTTGTCGTCGAGGAGCAGGCGCCGGCCGTAGTGGTAGTGGAGCATCGCCCACACCGGGCGGACCTGGCCGCGGGAGCCGGAGCCGATCACGGTCTGTGACTGCTGGGCGCAGTTCTGGCCGCTGCCCCAGGTGTAGGTGGTGTAGGGCACGTTCATGTCGAGGTTGTACTTGGCGACGTACTGGGCCGCCTTCATGAACCGCCTTCCGTCGTAGGAGTACAGGTCCTCGCCCTGGTTCCAGGCCATCTCGCACAGGGCGCCCATCTGGCCCATGCCCATGACGGTGTGGCCCTGGTCGCGGCCGGACTCCTGCCACTGGCCGAGGTCGTAGCCCTCGACGTTGGGGTACAGGAAGGGGACCGCGCGCCGGATCGACCCGTTGCCCCCGCCGTTCTTGAAGTAGGTGACGGCCTGGTCGTACTTGGCGCCGTCGTCGCACAGGATCCCGATGGCCATGATCGAGGCCATGTTGCACAGGTCCCAGTTGGCCCAGTAGTTGGTGATGCAGGCGTCGTTGTGCTCGCGGAGGAACCGGTCGTTGAGCGGGTAGAAGACGTTGAGCATCATCGTCTTGAACCGGTTGAGGTCGAACCCGGCGTAACCGCGCATGAGTTCGGCGACGTTCGCGAACTGCCAGCCGTACAGCCCGGCGGCCAGGTACCGGTCGGCGTTGCCGGTGATCTCGGTGAGTGTGGACGACCATGCGTTGAGGATGCGCACCGCGCAGTCGCCGTTCGCGGCGGTGCCGCCGACGTGCCAGCGCAGCGCGTTCTGGTAGGCGGCGTGGATGTCGTTGTAGAGCTGGGGGTAGTTCTGGCCGTCGCCGCCGCGGATGATCGTGGCCGTGGGGCGGGGCGTCCAGGTGGACTGGGAGTGGGAGTTCGCGGTCAGCCGGTTCCAGCCGGACCGCCAGGGGTCGTCGCCCGCGGCGACCCGGACCTTGGCGCGGTTGATGTCACCCCAGTTGTGCAGCATGCCGGGGTGGGTGAAGGTCGCCGGGGCCGCGTCCGCCGTGGTGGCGGTGGCGGTGGCGCCGAGGGCGAGGGCCGCGGTGAGGCCGCCGGCGGTCTTCAGCAGACCGCGGCGGCTCACTTCGCCGCTCTGGAGGTGTGTGTGGGGGGAAGTGCGGCTCATGTGGTGCACTCCAATCCGTGGAGATTACATGGGGGTGATGCTCACCTCGTCGAACTCGGTGGTGCTGCGGGTCAGGGGGCTGCGGGAGCAGACCACGAGGCCCACGTAGTAGGGGGCGTCACCGAAGCCGGGGATGTCTCCCTCGGCGAGGGGGGTCCAGGTGGCGCCGTCATCGGACGAGGCGGACGCGGTGAAGCGCGTCCCGGTGCGCTTCAGCCGCAGCAGGCAGGGGGCGGTGACCGCCGCGTTGCCCGTGAAGGTGGATCTGCCGGCGACGGTCGTACGCAGCATGAGCTGCGCGCTGGTGCCGCCGGTGACGATGGCCCCGGCCGCCTGGTCGAACGGCGACAGGGACTTGGCCATGAGCAGGCCGACCCGGTCGCCGGTGGCTCCGGCGCGGGAGACCAGGCGGGCGGTGACCTCGCAGTCACCGCTGACGGGCCGTCGTACGAACTGTCCCGTCATTCCCTGGTTGTTGACGGTGAGGTCGGTCCCGGCGCCCCGCACCACGAAGGTCCCGTCCTCGTGGGCGGTGCTGCCGGGGGTCTGGACGGCGACCACGCCGAGGGTGCCGTAGGCACGGTCGTCGAGGATGACGTCGCCGAGGTCGCCGTGGGTCCAGGGCGCGGGCGGCGGGGTGCCGACGGTGAGGGTGAGGGTGCCGGTGGCGTCTCCGGCGGCGTTGCCCGCGGTGGTGGTGACCTTGAACTCGCCGGTCTCCGCGGGGGTTCCGGAGATGAGGCCGGTGCGCCTGTCGACGCGCAGACCGTCGGGCAGTCCCTGCGCGGTGAAGCGGGTGGGCTCGTGCGTGGCCCGCAGGAGGTGCTGGAAGGGGGCACCCTTGTTGGCGAACGCCACGCCGGGTGAGGTGAGTCGGGGGGTGGA
The DNA here is from genome assembly GCF_040612485.1 of Streptomyces sp. NPDC006385. NCBI lineage: Bacteria > Bacillati > Actinomycetota > Actinomycetes > Kitasatosporales > Streptomycetaceae > Streptomyces > Streptomyces sp. NPDC006385. The sequence continues at coordinate 76,469 of NZ_JBEXQG010000013.1, read as the reverse complement.
AGGGGTCGGCATCGTCGCCTTCGCCGGCTCCGACAGGGGGCCGCGTCCGGCGCAGTTCGTCTTCGCAACCGCGTAGTGGTACGTCGTGCCGGGCTCGCCCGTGGCGTCGGCGTACCGGAGGCGGGTGCCGAAGCCGACGGGGCCGACACCGGTCGCGATCGTCGCGAACGGGCCCTCGGCGGAGGTGGAGCGCAGCACCTTGTAGCGGGCCGAGAGGTCCGGGTCGGTCCAGGCCAGCTCGACCGCGTCGGCTCCCGCGACGGCCCGCAGGTCGCCGGCGGTGCGGGCCGGACGCGGCACGGACCAGACCTCACCGGCCGTGCGCGAGGTGACGCTGACGTTGTCGAAGGCGCCGGTGCCGGTCTCGGCGTAGTCCTCGTCGACGCCGAGACAGGAGGTGAGGGTGAGACCGACGTACGCCGTCGCGCCCAACTCGACCTCATCGGAGCCCACTTCGGTCCAGCGGATGCCGTCCGGGGAGATCGCTCCCGTGCAGCGGTCGCCCCGGCGGGTCACGCGCACCCAGTACGGCATGCGCAGCCGGTAGCCGTCACCCGCGCCTTCGACGTACGGGGCCTCGATCGGGGTCGCCGACTCGGGCAGCGTGCCGAGGGAGGAGATCGGGAAGGCGGCGCTCGTCGTGATGGCCTGCTGCTGGGACGGCGGCACGGGCGTGCTGCCGGTGCCCCGGACGCGGGCGCCCGCCGTCGGCCTCACGGTCCACACACCGCTCCAGGTGTGCAGCGGCAGGCCCTGGATCAGCATGGCGGCGTGCGCGGCGTCCGCGTCCAGGCCGGCCCGTACGGTCACGCCGATCCTGGAGTACTGGGAACTGAGCGGCCACACGATGCGAGCCGTGACGGTGCCGTCGCCGCGCAGGGGCAGGTACGCCAGGCGGTGGGTGTCGGCGGTGCCGGACGCCTCCAGCACGAACCGTTCGCCGTCGAAGGCGGTGGAGCCGGGGATCCTCACGTCCCCGACGTCCTGTGCCGCCCAGGGGTCGGGCAGTGCGGGCAGTGCCGCCACCCATGCTGAACTCCCGCTGCTGCCCCGGGAGTTGCCGGCGGTGACCGTGTAGTAGTACGTGCGGCCCGGGCGGGCGTCGCGGTCGGTGTACGCCGGCTTGTCGAGGCCCGTCGCGATCTTCTCGTACGGTCCCTCGGCGGTGGTGGCCCGCAGGACCGTGTACGACTCGGCCCACGCGGACGGCAGCCAGGCCACGGTGACGGACTGGTCGCCGCCCGTCGCCGTGACACCGGCCGGCGCCGTGGGCACGGTGGGGGCGGGGGCCTTGGTGCCCGCGAAGGTGAGGGTGCCCCAGCTCGGCAGGTCGTCGTTGCCGCCCTCGACGACGCGGGCGCCGCCGGTGCCGCGGAAGACGGCCGCCTTGGTGTACGGGGTGTCGAGGCCGCGGACGCCGGCGTAGTGCGCGTACGCCATCTCGTAGATCGGCGGGAGGTTGCCGCGCGAGACGGCCGAGACGGTCTTCTTGATGTACTTGCCGGTGCGGTCCAGGTCGGGGACGAACGGGACGTCGCCGCCGAGGTTGTAGCGGGCGGCGTACTCGACGTTCTTCAGGAGCCTGTTGTCGTCGAAGGCGTACAGGTCGACGCCCTGGTTCCAGGCGACCTGCGCGGCGTCCGCGAGCAGGCCGACGGCGAGCTGCTCGTGGCCCTGGTCGCGGCCGGACTCCTGGCCCTGGCCGGCGTCGGTGACGATGCGGTGCGGGACGCTGCCGTTGCCCGCGCCGGCGGCGGCGAAGCGCAGGGCGTCCTCGAAGAGGGTGGGTTCCTCGCAGAACACGCCGATGGCCAGGACGGACTGGATCGACGTCAGGTCCCAGTTGCCGTTGGCGTAGAGCATGTAGCCGGAGATGGCCGGATACCACACGCGCAGGAAGGACTCCTCGCAGCGCGCGATGTCCTCCTTCGCCCAGCCGCCGTAGCCGCTGTGCCGCAGCAGCTCGGCCGCGTTGACGAACTTGAAGACCTGGAGCCCGGCGCCGAGCGGCCCGTCGGCGCCCGTGACGGCCTTCAGGGACGCCGACCAGGCGTTGAGGATGTCGCGGGACTTGTCGGCGTACGCCCGCTCGCCCGTGACGCACCACATCAGCGCGGTCTGGTAGGCGGCGGCCGAGTCGGCGACGGCCTGGTTCTGGAAGTTGGTGGGGCCGCGGCCCCAGGAGGTGATCTGGCCGGTGTTCTGGATCGTGTACGTCGACTTCGAGCGCGGGTGGGCGGCGAGGGCGAGGAAGCCGTCGTGGACGGGGGATTCCTTCGCGGCGACCGCGGCCTTCATGCGGGTCAGGTCCTCGGCGCTGTGCAGCAGGCCAGGGTGCGTGAAGGCACGCGGGCCGGTGGCGTTGTGGGCGGCGGCCCGGGCCGTGCCGGGCACGAGCAGTCCGCTCGCGCCCGACGCCAGCAGCAGGGCCGCGGTGCCGCCGAGGAAGCCCCGGCGGGTCGTGGCGGGGGTGCGTTCGGCCGTGCTCATGACGCGGCGGCCGCCTCTGCCTCGGCGGTGGTGAGGAACTTCAGGTTCAGCACGTGCTCGTTGGCGTGCATGGGGACGTTGTCGGTGGTGAGGTACCAGGTCGGCTTCTTCATCGAGTCGGCGATGACCGTGCCGTTGACGACGAGGTTCTCGAAGGTGACGTCCTTGACCGGATGGTCGGCGTCGTAGCCGAGCATCATGCAGGTCGCGAGCGGCTTGCCGGTGTAGGAGAGGTCCTTGACGTAGACGTTCTCGATGCCGCGGCCGACCGAGGTGTTGTACTTGGTGTTGTACATGACCCGCATGTGGATCAACTGGCCCCAGCGGAAGTCCTCGACGCGCATGCCGTCGACACGCACGTTGCGGATCAGGTTGCTGTCGCCCGCGTTGAGTGCCAGGCAGCCCTGGTAGCCCAGCTGCGGCTCGCGGTGGTCGCAGATGTCGAGGTTCTCGAAGACGAGGTTCTCCAGGACCTCGGGGTTGTCGGTGTTGCCGTGCGTGCCCACGTTGATGGGGTGGGCGACGTCCGCCCAGAGCGTGGAGTTGCGGACGGTGATGTTCCTGGTGTCGCCGTAGTACTCCCAGCGGTGGGTGTAGATCGCGACGCAGTCGTCGGAGTTGCGCATGAAGACGCCGTCGATGGTGACGTCCGTGCTGGAGAAGACGTCGATGCCGTCGCCCCAGCCCTTGGAGCTGAAGGCACACATGCCCTGGACGGAGACGTCGGTGGACTCGCCGATCTGGCAGGCGTAGCCGTTGGGGTTGAGCATGGTGACCGCGCCGATGGTGATGTCCGTCGAGCCCTCGACGAGCACGCCGCCCGCCTTGGTCCCGGCGAGCAGGCCCCGGCCGACGATCCGGGCGTCCTGTACGTCCTTGAAGACGACGGTCGCCTTGAGCAGGGCGCCTCCGTCGACGTACACGGTCTTGCCCGAGGGGACGTTGAGGAATCCGTCGGCCGTGGTGTGCACGCCGGGGCCGAAGTAGATGACGTCGGGATCGTCCTTCTTCGGCTTGCGCGTCTGTATCTCACGGGCGAACAGGTGCAGACAGTCGAAGAGGTCGTCGTTGATCTGCACGACGATGTTGCGGGGTCTGTCCAGGGTGAACCGGAGCGTGTCGGCGAGGATGTCCGGCTTGATGCCGTACGAGTCCGGCCGCACCCGGACCTTCCGCACACCACCCTTGATGTAGGTCACCTCGACCTCCACCTGCCCGGAGAAGTCGAAGTGGGCGAGGGAGGTGTCGAACTGCCTCTTGCTGCCCGTGGTGGGGTTGATCTCGGCGAGGGTGGGCCGCAGGACGCCTAGGGTCTGCCAACTTCCGCCGACGGTGCGGACCTTGACCGTGAAGCTGCCGGTGTTGACCGGGGCGCCGGCCGGCACGGGGTACGTCACGAGCTGGGGCGCGGTGTCGGCGTCGGCCGCGCGGGCGGCGCCGGCCGTCATGGAGGTGAGACCGGAGGCGAGGACGGCGGCGCCCGCCGCCTGGAGGGCGGTACGGCGGGACAAGGGCGTGTTCATGCGAGGCGCTCCTGAGAACAGGTCGGTGGGAAGGGCTACTTGAGCCCGGAGGTGGACATCCCGGCGACGAAGCCGCGCTGGGCGACGAGGAAGATCAGCAGGATCGGGACGACGTACATCACGGAGGCGGCGGCCTGGAGTTCGGGGACGGGGGTGCCGGCCTCACTGACGTAGGCGGTCATCACGGCGACGGCGAGCGTGGTGCGGTCGGTGGACAGCAGCAGCTGCGGGGCGATGTAGTCGCCCCAGGTCCAGGTGAAGGCGATGATGAAGCTCGCGGACAGCACGGGCCAGGACTGCGGCAGGAAGATCCGCCAGAAGATCGACGTGTATCCGCAGCCGTCGACGATCGCGGCCTCCTCCAGCTCGCGCGGCATGCCCGCGAAGAACTGCCGGAAGAGGAAGACCAGATACGGCGCCGCGGACAGGCCCCACAGCACCCACGGCCAGTACGTGTCGACCATGCCGAGCTCGGCGAAGATCAGGTAGGTCGGCAGCAGGGTGACCATCTGCGGCAGCATCATCGAGCCCAGCAGCACACCGAACAGCACCTTCTTGCCGGGCGCGTCGAGCCGGGCGAAGCCGAAGCCCACCCAGGCCGAGCTGACGGTGACGAGCGTGGCGTAGAGCAGGGCGATGACCAGGGAGTTGCGGGCGTAACCGAGGAAGTCGATCTGGGTGAAGGCGTCCGCGAAGTTGTGCCACTGGAACGCCTCGGGCAGCCAGTGCACGGGGGAGGCGGCCAGTTCGCCCTGGGTCTTCAGGCCGGAGAGGATCAGCCAGCCGAACGGGCCGAGGAACAGACCGGTGACGGAGACGAGGACCGTGTAGAGGACGAGGCGCTTGACGCGCAGCCGCACGCGCACGTCGGTCGCCGATGACTTGGGCGGCAGAGCCGATGACTTGGGCGGCAGAGTCGTGGCGGTCACTTCTTCGCCTCCGGGTCGACGTTGTAGAACACCGCGCCGGACGTGAACTTGAAGATGAGTCCGGTCGCGACGAGGATCAGGACGAAGAGCACCCACAGGAGCGCGGAGGCGTAGCCGTAGCGGCCGAGCGCGAAGTACTGCGCGAAGACGTGCATCATGTACAGGTAGTTGGACTGCGGGATCGTGGTGATGCCGCTCGTGTCCTGGAGCGGGGCCAGCAGCATCGGCATGATGGTCTGCACCGAGGCGATCATCCCGGTCACCGTCTGGAACAGCAGGACGGGTGACAGCAGCGGCACGGTGACGCTGCGGAAGGTGCGCCAGGAACTCGCGCCGTCGATGCGGGCCGCCTCATGGAGTTCACGGGGCACGTCCTGGAGGCCGGCCAGCGAGATGATCATGACGTTTCCGGCGGCCCAGAGCACCGTCATCAGCAGCACGTAGCGGACGTAGGGGTCGGCGAGCCAGGCCACGGCGTCGATGCCGAAGAAGGTCAGCGCACCGTTGGCGGCGCCGGAGTTCTGGTCGAAAAGCAGCTTGAAGGCGAGGCCCGCGCCCACCGGCGGCACCACGGCGGGCAGATACAGCAGGGTGCGGAACAGGCCGCGCGCCTTGATCGGGCGGTTGACCAGGACCGCGAGGGCGAGACCCGCGATGATCGACAACGGCACCGAGGTCACCGCGAACAGCCCCGCGCGGCCGAGCGCGTCCCAGGTCACCGGGTCGTTCAGCAGTTCGCGGTAGTTGCCGAGTCCGACGTAGCGCCAGCGGGGCGAGATGCCGTCGAACGTGGTGAAGCTCAGCCACAGCGCGTACGCCATCGGCACGACGGTCAGCAGCAGGAACCCGACGATCCAGGGCGAGGTGAACAGGTAGAACGCCCGGTGCCGACGGGCGGTCATGGAGATCCGCGGCCGGTCGGCGGCCGGTGCGCGCCGGGCGCTCGCGGCGGCGCCGGGCCGGTCCGCGACGGAGGGGATCTGGTCGACGGTCATCCCACTTGCTCCTTACCGCGCTTCATCTGCTCGTTGATGGCCGAGTTCAGGCGCCCGGCGAGGGTGTCGACGGAGATCTGGCCGTTCATCGCGGCGGGGGCGATCTGGTTGAAGAGGGCGTCGATCGCGTCCGCCCTGGTGTACGGGGTGAAGGAGACGACCGAGAAATGCTTCAGTTCGTTCTCCTGCACCTTCAGCACGCGTCTTTGGTAGTCCTCCTGGGCCGGCATCAGGGAACGCAGCGACTTCAGCGTGGGGATGCCCCAGCCGCCGGAGGCGCGTGCCTTGGCCGGCTCCTCGCCGAAGAACCACTCGAAGACCCGCCAGGCGGCGTCCTTGTTCTTCGCCCCGCGCGGCATCCACAGGCCGGTGCCGCCCTGGCAGGCGCTGATCCGCGGGCCGCCCGCGAAGATCGGGGCGGGCGCCAGACGGGACACCGCCGCCAGCTTCTCGTCGGGGTAGATCATGCCGCCCATCCAGTAGCCGGCGTTCGACATGGCCAGCCGTCCGGCCTGGTAGGTCGGCCCGTCCCAGCCGTTGGGGTCGGGCTGGACGAGGCTCGGCCCGACCTTGGTCTTGGCGTAGTCCATGTACCAGGTCAGGGCCTTGCGGGCCTCGGGGGTGGTGAAGTCGACCCGGGAGAAGTCGTCGCTGAAGAGGCTGCCGCCGGCGGACGCCGTCATGGTCGCCAGGAGGGTGGACCGGGTCAGGCCGTTGAAACTGCCGCCGAAGACGGTGGTCTGGCCGCTCTTGCGCTGCACCAGACGCTTGGCGTTGTCCAGCCACTCCTCGTACGTGACCGGCTCGGTCTCCGGCGGGTAGTCGACACCGCCCTTGTCGAAGCCCGCGGTGTTGTACCAGAACATGGAGTCCTGTGAGAAGTCCTTCGCCATGCCGTAGCGCGGGCCCTTGCCCTGGGTCCTGCCGTCGAACCGCCACAGGTCGTTGACGGGGTCGAGGTCGTCGGGCTTGAGGACGCCGCTGCGGGCGAAGTAGGGGTCCAGTTCCTCGGCGACGTCCCGCGCCGCGAAGAACGGCAGGTCCACGGCGCCGACACCGCGCACCAGGTCGGGCGGGTTGCCGTTGGTGAGCATCGCGATCAGCTTGGTGATGTCGTACTTCACCAGGACGATCTTGATGCCGAGATCCTTCTTGGCCTGCCGGACCTGCTCCGGAAGGATGTCACCGGAGTTGACCATCACGGTCACGGTCTCCCCCGACCCGCTGACCCCCGTCGACACCTGCAGCGCGCAGCCGCTCAGCGCCGCCGCGCCGGCCACGGCGCCGCCCGCGGAAAGGCTGAGAAAACCGCGGCGACTCAGCGGGGCACCGGCATGTGGGCGCATGGGCGCACCACCTCCTGCTCTGTCTGTCCGTACGAGAGGTGGCCGAGGGGTCGGCCGAGATTCGAGGCGGTTGTTGGCAACCGGTTGTCACGACGTGGGGCAGAGCTTCTTGCGGTCCGCAAACGACGTCAAGAGCCTTGACGAACTTTCGAAAAGACTGTGTAACCTCGGCTTCACGATCGAGGCGGGGGTGCGGGGGTGCGGAAACGCGGCTTGATCAGGGAAGTTGGTGGAGGGCAGGGCGGTGGTTCCTGAGGGATTGATGGGAACCGGTTGCTGACAGCTTGACCGCCGAGGTGCCGAAGACCTGTGTCCGTCATGGTGCGCCGGGCGTGTGCCGTACACCGCCGTACACCCGGGACGGTCGACGTGAACCGGAACCTGGGAAAGTGCGGGTAACCGATTTCAGCCGATCCTCCTCCCGACGGGGCACACCCGCCGCGCAGCCCACCCATCCTCTCGAAAACCCCGCTCCTCACCCGGTCATTGACCGACCCTTCCGCCAGATCTACGGTAGAAGGCGCTTTCTGAAAATGTTTCCGTCCAGTGTCTCAGGAGAGCCATGCCCAGCCCGCTCCTGCCGAGGGCCGTGTTCGCGATGGATCCGGTGCACCTCCCCCTGCTCTTTCCGCCGGCGCTGATGGCCCGGCTGAAACTGACGTCCGAACTCGACCCGGCGCTCGTCGTACGGGACTTCACCGACCCGGCGGCGGCCGAGGTCCTCGCCCGGACCGAGGTACTGATCACCGGCTGGGGCTGCCCCCACCTCGACGCCGACGTCCTCGCCGCCGCACCCCGCCTGCGCGCGGTCCTGCACGCCGCCGGCTCGGTCCGCTCGCTGGTCGGCGACGCGCTGTGGAAACACGGCGTCACCGTCTCCAGCGCGGTGACCGGCAACGCCCTGCCGGTCGCCGAGTACACGCTGGCCATGATCCTGCTCGCCGGAAAGGACGCCTTCACCCACCGGGAGCGCTTCCGCACGACACACGCCTATCCGACCCACGCCGAGACCGCCGCCATCGGCAACGTCGGCCGCAGGATCGGCGTCATCGGGGCGTCACGGGTCGGCAGACGGCTGCTGGAACTGCTGCGGCCGTTCGACTTCACGGTGCTGTTGCACGACCCGTACGTCAGCGTCGCCGAGGCCGCCGACCTCGGCGCGGAACTGCTGTCGCTGGAGGACCTGCTGCGGCACAGCGACATCGTCAGCCTGCACGCGCCGGACATCCCGGAGACGTACCGGATGCTCGACCGGGAGCGGCTCGCTCTGATCCGGGACGGCGGGGTGCTGATCAACACCTCGCGGGGGGCGCTGGTCGATCCGGAGGCGCTCAGTGACGAGCTCGTCTCCGGGCGGTTGCACGCGGTGCTCGATGTGACCGAGCCGGAGCCGCTGCCCGCGGGGTCACCGCTGTATCACCTGCCCAACGTGTTCCTCACGCCGCACATCGCCGGGTCCCTCGGGAACGAGCTGGAGCGGCTCGGGCGGATCGTGGTGGAGGAGTTGGAGCGGGTGGTGACGGGCGGGGCGTTGGTGCATGAGGTGCGGCATGCTGATCTGGCTCGGGTGGCTTGAGGGGTGGGGGTTGGGGTCGGGGGGGCAGGGTCGCGGGGCGGGGCCGGGGGTTGGGGGTTGGGGTTGGGGGTTGGGGTTGGGGGTCGGAGCCGAGAGCCGGGTTCTGTAGCTGGGGTGCCGAATGTTTGGCTCGGTCGCCTACGGGCGCTTTCAGCCGGTGTCGAGAGGACGATCGTGCTCGGCGCTTCGCGCCTGCGCGCGTTCGTCCTCTCGACACCGGCGCGCCCTTCGGCTCCCTCGCGGCCGGTGTCCTTGGGACAGTGCGGGTTGGTGGGCCCTTGCTCGGCGTCGGGCGGGGACGGGGGGCCGGGGTGAGCGTGGGATACGGTTTCTGTATCAGTGGGGGCGCGTTTTCCGGCCGTACGGGTAGGCAGGCGCAACGGTGAAGGAGCCGCAAGGGTGAGTCAGCGCAAGGCGTCCGGCGACGCCGGTCGGGCCACCATCCGGGACGTGGCGGAGCGCGCGGGCGTCTCCGTCGCCAGCGTGTCGCGCGTCCTGTCCGGCAACTACCCGGTGTCGGAGGATCTGCGGCGCCGGGTGATGAAGGTGGTCCGGGACCTGGACTACGTCACCAACGCCCACGCCCGTTCCCTGGCCGGTGGTGGGACGCCGACGGTGGCGATCCTCATCAACAACATCACCGGCGCCGCGTTCGCCCATGTGGCGAAGGGAGTGGAGGGTGCCGCCACGCTGCGTGGCTGGCTCTCGCTGGTGGGGACCACCGGTGATGATCCCGAGCGGGAACTCGCCCTGGTCAATCTCATGCGGCAGCAGGGCGTCGCCGCCGTGGTGCTGCTGGGCGGGGCGTACGACTACGACGAGTACCAGCTGCGCATGGCCAGGTTCGCTCGGTCGCTGGACGCGGCCGGATCCCATCTCGTGCTCGTGGGCAGGCCGCCGTTGGAGGGTGACGTGCCGGCGACGACCGTGGACTACGACAACGAGGGCGGCGCCTATGCCATGGCCAGCCATCTGCTGTCCGCCGGGCATCGCAGGGTTCTCGTGCTGCCGGGGCATGCCGAACTCACCACCGCGCAGGGGCGGTTGAAGGGCGCCCGGCGGGCCTTCGAGGCGTACGGCGTCCCGTTCGAACCGGGGATGGTGCGGCACGGGCCGTACGACTACGAGCACGGGTATGAGGCCGTCGAGGAGGCCCTGGAGGAAGGGCTGGACTTCACGGCCGTTCTCGCCGGGACGGATGTCGTCGCCGCGGGCGCCATGCAAGCGCTGCGCGCGGCGGGACTGCGGGTGCCCGAGGACGTGTCGATCGTCGGCTACGACGACATTCCGCTCGCCTCCCAGCTCACCCCTCAACTCACCACCGTGCACGTGCCGTACGAGGAGATGGGCCGGGTCGCGCTGCGCGCCGTGGCCGATCGGCGGGAGGGCGCCGGCGGCCGCCGTAAGGGCAGTGACGGCGACCATCTGGTGCTGGGCACCCATGTCGTCGTACGCAACTCCGTGCGGCCGCCATCCGGCAAGCGCGGCTGACCGTCGAGGGTCGGCGGTCGGGGGTCGAGGGTCGGCGGTCGGTGGTCGGTGGGGCGGGAACGATCGCTGCGCAGGCCACCGGTTGCGGGCGATCGGTTCGCGGGCCATCGGTTCACGGGGCGGATCGTTTCGTAAGCGTTTTCTCCGGCATTTCCCCGGTGCAGGCGGTGCTCTGGGGGTGCCCTCCGTAGCGTGCGCCAACCTCGCTTCGCACGCTGTGACCTGCGGTTGCTCGCCGCCGAGTGGGACAGCGCACGGCGCGTTCGGGGTCTGCCGCTCGGACAGCCGGGCGCAACAAATTGCCGCGCACCTCTTGCTATGAGCCGAGCCCTCGGCCTACCGTCCCTGCAACCGCTTACTACAGCTTCCGCTTGGCCGACCCCCCGCAGCCGCGAGCCGACGCTTTCCGGCCGCCGTTCCTGGCCGGCGCCATCGAGCCGCCGCCGTTCACGCAAGAACGCTCTCTCATTCCGAAGGATCAGGGTCAGATGAACTTCACCAGCCCCCGGAGAAGGTTCGCGTCCGCCGCCGTCGCGGGAATCGCTCTGACAGGTCTGCTCGCCGCCTGTGGCGGATCCGGCTCCCAGGACTCGGGGTCGGGGTCCAAGGCCGCCGGCCCGGTCACCCTCGACTTCTGGGGCTGGGCCAACGGACAGGAGGCCGTCGTCAAGGCGTTCAACGCCTCGCACAAGGACGTCCAGCTCAAATACACGAAGGTCACCGACCAGCTCACCATGCAGAAGCAGCTCACGAACGCCGTCAAGGCGGGCAACGCGCCCTGTCTGCTGCAGAACACCGGTGAGTATGTGACGAGTTGGGTCTCGCAGGGTGCGCTCGCCGACATCACCCCGTACGTCGAGTCCAGCAAGGACAAGTTCAACCCCGGTTCGTGGGCGACCGGTCAGGTGCAGGGGAAGGTGTACGGGGTGCCGACCGCCTCGGCGCCGGCCTTCACCATCTACCGGACCGACATCTTCGAGAAGTACGGGCTCAAGGCCCCGGCGACGTGGGACGACTTCATCGCCGCGGGCAAGGTGCTGAAGAAGCACGACATCAAGATCACGAACTATGCCGGTGAGGACCCGAGCACCCTGGAGGTGCTGGCCATGCAGGCCGGGGCGCACTGGTACCGCATCGACGGCGACTCCTGGGTCGTGAACTTCCAGGACGAGGGCACCCTCAAGGCGGCGAAGGTGATCCAGGAGATCATCGACAACGACCTGAACTCGAAGCTGTCGTTCGCCGACTACGCCGCCGTGCAGCGCAACTACGACAACGGCGGCACCGCGACCCGGCAGATCTCCACCTGGCAGATGTCCGGCATGGTGCAGAACTTCACCAAGTCCTTCGGCAAGTGGGCGCTGTCGCCGTGGCCGGCCTTCAAGGGCGAGGCGCCCAAGACGCCGGCCGGGACCAACCAGAGCGGCAACCTGACGCTGGTGACCGAGGGCTGCGAGAACAAGGAGCAGGCCGCCGAGGCCGCGCTGTGGATGTCCACGGACACGGATGCCGTGAAGACCATGGCGAGCCCGGAGACCGGCAGTGGGGTGATGCCGGCGCTGGCCGACAGTGACGCGTATGTCTCCGAGGCGATCTCCGAGAAGCTGCTCGGGAAGCACTACGAGCCGGCGAAGAAGGTCGTGACCGACAGCCTGGGCACCATCACGACCGACTGGACCTTCGGGCCGAACTGGACCGCGATGTTCACGGAGATGCAGGACGAGTGGGCCGCGGTCGTCAGCAAGAAGCAGAAGGTCACCGACCTGCTCGCGCACATGCAGGAGTGGACGGTCAACGACCTCAAGCAGCGCGGCATCAGCGTCAAGGGCTGAGGCAGAGCCGATGATTCGCTCCCAGCGCTGGAAGGGCGCCGCCTTCACGGTGCCCTTCCAGCTCGGATTCGTCTTCCTGTACCTGCTCCCGATCGGCTACGCGTTCTACCAGTCGCTGTTCCTGCAGAAGCAGTCCGGGCTCGGACTCGGCAGTGCGACGACGGAGTTCGTGGGGCTGGAGAACTACCAGAACGGGCTCACCGACTCGGCGTTCCTGACCTCCATCCTGCGGGTGGTGCTGTTCGCCTGCGTCCAGATCCCGTTCATGCTGCTCGTCAGCCTCGTGCTCGCGCTGTTCCTGGACGCGGTCGGCTCGAAGGTGGCCGGGCGGTTCCGGATCCTGCTGCTGGTGCCGTACATGATTCCGGGCGTGGTCGCGGCCATCGTGTGGATCAATCTGTACAGCCCCGAGGTGGGTCCGCTGACCCCGCTCGGCGACCTGTTCGGGTTCGACTGGAACTTCTTCGCGCCGTCCATGGTGTGGCCGGCCATCGGCAACCTGCTGACCTGGCACGGCATCGGCTACAACATGGTGATCATCTACGCCGCGCTCCAGGGCGTGCCCCGCGAACTGTTCGAGGCGGCGCGGCTGGACGGCGCCTCCGAGGTGCGGATCGCGCTGAGCATCAAGATCCCGTTCGTGCGCGGGGCGCTGGTGCTGACCGCGCTGCTGTCGATCATCCAGATGCTGCAGATCTTCAACGAACCCGCGCTGTTCCGGAACGTGACCCCGCAGACCGTCAGTGACAGCTTCACCCCGATCATGATCATCTACAACCAGGCGTTCAACGCCGGCAACTACCACTACGCCGCGACCCTTTCGGTGCTGCTCGCCCTGGTCCTCGGTGCGGCGTCCTTCCTCTTCTACCGGCTGACCTCGAGGGAGGCGGACTGATGGCGCTGACGGAGAACCGCAAGGAGGAAGGCGCGCGGACGGCTGCCGTGCCGCCCCGCGGGGGCGGTGTCCGGCGGCGCACCCGCCCCGACCCGGCCTCCCGTTCGCGCGGCGGACAGCGGTTCATGCTGATCGGGCTGGTCCTGGCCAGTGTCTACAGCCTCTTTCCCGTGTACTGGCTGATGATCGCCGCGACCAAGGACCGGGTGGGGCTGTACCAGAGCAACGGGCTGTGGTTCTCCGGCTGGCACCTGTGGGACAACCTCCAGCAGGTCTTCACCTACGACGACGGCATCTTCCTGCGCTGGACCGCCAACTCGTTCCTGTACGCCGGTGTCGGCTCCCTCGGCGGCACGCTGATCGCGCTGGCCACGGGGTACGGGCTCGCGCGCTTCGACTTCCCCGGGCGGGGTGTGGTCTTCGCGTGTGTGGTGGGGTCCTTCCTGATCCCGATCGCGCTGCTCACGCTGCCGCTGTATCTGCTGTTCTCGGCGATCGGGCTGGTCGACACGCCCTGGGCGATGCTGATCCCCTGCCTGATCAACCCGTTCAGTGTCTACCTGGCCAAGGTGTACACCGAGGCCACGATCCCCTTCGAGCTGCTGGAGGCGGCCCGGATCGACGGCGCCGGTGAGGTGCGGATCTTCTTCAGCATCGTGCTGCGGATGATGACCACGGGCGGTGCCACGGTGTTCCTGCTGGCCTTCGTCAACACCTGGAACGCCTTCTTCCTCCCCCTCACCGTGCTGCGCGGCGAGGAGAACTGGACCCTCAACCTGGGCCTGTACAACTGGACCGGCAAACGCGCGGAATCGGGCATCGACGTGACCAGTCTCGTCCTGACCGGCGCACTGCTGTCCATCGTCCCCATGGCGATCATGATGGTCGCGATGCGCCGCTACTGGCGGACCGGCGTCACGTTGGGAGCCCTCAAGTGACCCGACTGCACAACCCGGTGATCCGCGGTTTCGCCCCCGACCCCTCCCTGGTCCGGGTCGGCGACTGGTACTACGCGGCGACCAGTTCCTTCGAGTGGTTCCCGACGATCCCGGTCCACCGGTCCCGCGACCTGGCGCACTGGGAGTACGCGGGCCATGTCCGGGGCGCGGTGCCCGGCGACTCGCTGGCCGGTGTCCCCGACTCGGGGGGCATCTGGGCACCGTCGCTGAGCTGGGACGGCGAGCGGTTCTGGGTGGTCTACTCGGTGGTGCGGTCGGTGGGCACGCCGTACTTCGACGCGGACACGTACGTCTGTACGTCCCCGGAGATCGGCGGCAAGTGGACGGAGCCGCGTCGCCTGGCGAGCCATGGCTTCGACCCCGCGCTCTTCCACGACGAGGGGCGGCTGTGGCTGCTCAACCTCCAGAACGACCACCGCCCGGGCGGCCGGCGCTTCGCCGGGATCGTGCTGACCGAGCTGGATCGGCAGACCCTGGCTCCGGTCGGGGACACCCGCTTGCTGCTCCAGCACGAACGGCTCGTCGAGGGGCCGAAGTTGGTGCGCCGGGACGGCTGGTACCACCTGGTCCTGGCGGAGCGCGGCACGGGTTTCGAGCACGGCGTGCGGATGGCACGCAGCCGCGCGGTCACCGGCCCGTACGAACTCGACGACCGGCCGCTGCTGACGTCCCGGGACGATCCGTCCCTGCCGTTGCAGAAGGCAGGTCACGGCGAGCTGGTCCAGACACCGGACGGCGACTGGGTGCTGAGCCATCTGACGGCCCGTCCGCTGCACACGCCGGACGGCCCGCGGTGCACGCTCGGGCGGGAGACGGCGATCCAGGCGGTGACGTGGGACGCGCAGGGGTGGCCGAGGATGCGGCACGGGGGTTCGCATCCCGAGGTCGAGGTCGAGGTCGAGGTACCCACGCGTCCCGCCGAGCCGGAGCGCCGAGCCGCCGCTCCCGACGAGCCGTTGGGCTGGCCCTGGAGCACCCCGCGCGGCTACGCCGACCCGGCCTGGGCCGACACCACCACCCGACCCGGCTGGATCCGGCTGACCGGTCGGCACGGTCCCGAGTCGCGGTGGGCGCACAGTCTGCTGGCCCAGCGGATCACCGAGCACCGCGCGGAGGCCGAGGTCACCGTGGAGGCGCGGCCGCGTACGTTCACGCAGGCCGCCGGGCTGGTCCTCTGGTACGGCGCGGAGGCGTACCTGAGCCTCGACCTCACCTGGGCGGAGCCCGAGGGCGAGGCGCAGAGCGGCCAGCAGTGGCGGGGGGAGGGCCGTACGGTACTCAGCCTCGTGGAGCGGGAGGAGTTCGCCAGCCGGCAGGCGGCCGTGGTGGAGGTGGACGCGAGCGGGCCGCTGACCCTGGGCGTGCTGGTCGAGGACGGCCGGGCGCGGTTCTGGTACGTCCACGAGGGCGTCCGTACGCCGGTCGGTCCGGCGCTGGACTTCACGAAGCTGTCCGACGACTACGGCTCCAAGCTGCGCTTCACCGGGGCGATGGCCGGGGTCCACGCCGTGGATCTCGTCGACTCGGCGTTCACGGCCGACTTCACGGGGTTCCGCCTCACCTGCTGGTAGCCCTGGCCGTGTTCGACGTTTCGAAAGGGCGCGGCTCGTCGAGGTCTCCCGACGTCCCGCGACCTCCGGCCCCTTCCGGACTCATGTCGGCGAACCTAGGGTAGGAAGCGCTTACTGTTTCCGCGCTGGTCGAAACTTTTCATGGCCCTCGGGCGGGCCGGAGAGGTGGTTCCCGATGGTCCGTACGGGCAGTGCGAGCGTGGCGGCCGGCCCGACCCTGGCGGTCGTGGCCCGCGAGGCCGGGGTGTCCGTGCCGACCGCGTCCAAGGTGGTCAACGGCCGGGAGGACGTGGCCCCCGAGACCCGCCGCCGGGTCACCGAGGCGCTGGACCGGCTCGGCTACGTCCGCAGACCCCGCTTCGACGCGGCGAAGGCGCCCGGCCTGGTCGACCTCGTCGTGCACTCGCTGGACAACTCCTGGTCGGGGGCGGTGCTGCAGGGAGTGGAGGCGGCGGCCCACGACGCGGGACTGGAGGTCGTCGTCTCCGCCGGCCTGACCCGCACCCGGGGCGGCCGTCCGGAGCGCGGCTGGCTGGACAAGCTCATCGCGCGCGGCTCGTCCGGGGTGCTGTTCAACCTGGCCGAGCTGACGGCGTCGCAGTACGCGTGGCTGGAGCAGCACCGCATCCCGTTCGTGATGATCGACCCGGTGCTGGAGCCGCCGCCGGGCGTGGTGTCGGTGGGCGCGGCGAACTGGCACGGCGGGGTGACGGCGACCGAGCACCTGCTGTCGCTGGGCCATGAACGCATCGCCGTGATCGCCGGTCAGCAGCGCAAGATGTGCAGCGTCGCCCGGGTGGCCGGCTACCGCTCCGCGCTCGCCTCGGCGGGGATACGGCACCGTCCCGAGTACGTCCGTCACGCGGGCTTCGACGAGGGGGTCGCCCACCGTCGCATGCTGGAGCTCCTCGACCTGCCCGAGCCGCCGACGGCCGTCTTCGTGTGCTCGGACCGGATGGCCCTCGGCGTCTACGAGGCGCTGGCGGAACGGGGTCTGCGCGTGCCGGACGACGTGAGCGTCGTGGGCTTCGACGACCTGCCGGAGGCCCGCTGGATCAGCCCGGCCCTCACCACGGTCCGCCAGCCGCTGTCGGAGATGGCGGCGACGGCGCTGCGGCTGCTGGTGCGCATGATGGACGGGGAACGGCCGGAGAGTACGCGGACGGAGCTGTCGACGCGGTTGGTGGAGCGGTCGAGCACGGCCGGCCCGCGCGACGGCTCCCGCTGAAAGGCCCTTCGCTCCTGCTGATCCCAACAGCCCCTGGCGCTACCGGCCGACACCGTCTTCGCCCGGCGCGACGCATGACCACTGCGCGCGTGCGTCATCACGAGTTCGTCGACTCCTGCCGCACCACCCTGAATCGCTGATGTTGTCGTTCACCCCCCGCACGCGTCGGGTGGCGACGTAAGCCCGTCGAACGGCTTCGCCGCCACGTCCGCCCCTGATGTCCGTGCTACGGGACTGCGCCCACGTCGTGGCGCGCGGCCGGAAGGCGGTTCTTCGAGCCCGGCGGCCGGCCGGGTCCGGGGCATGACGGTTTCACCCGGTTGGACCAGCGGGCGCCTGGGAGCGGGCGGAAGGCCCGGCGCCGCCGCTCGGGGCCGTGGGTCACCTCGGTGACCGGTCCGGCGGCGTGCTGTGCGGGTGCCGGGCCGGTCATCGCCACGGATGCTGGGGGCGACCGGGGAAGGAGCGTGGTCGTGTGGCGCGGAACCGTCGTCTGATCCTGAGCTCGCCGTCGAAGGTGTGGAGCCTGCTGTCCGACGGCCGTCGCTACGGGGAGTGGGTGTCGGGAACCCAGCAGGTCCTCGCGGCGGACCCGCACTGGCCCGAGGTGGGCGCACGCCTGCGGGTCCGGGTCGGCGTCGGCCGGCTGGCGCTCGACGACACCTGCGTCGTCCGCATCTGTGAGCCGCAACGCCGTCTGGAACTGGAGGCGAAGGCCGACCCCTTCGGCGCGGCCCGCATCGCCATGAACCTGATCCCCTGGGGCGAGCACACCCTCTTCGTCCTCGACTGGCATCCCCTGCGCGGCCCGGGCATCCGGATGCACGGGCTCCCCGTCGACTACGTCGTCTCCATCCGCAACGGCATGATGCTGACGAAACTGGCCCGGATCGCGGTGTTCGAGAGCGACGGCGGACCCGATGGCAGCCGTGTGCCGCCCGGAGCGGACGTGCCCACGGATGCCTCGGGCTCGTCCTGAGCCCGTCGGGCGCTGCCCCGGCGTCTCTGCTCACGGCGTGCCGGCATGCGGAGCGTCCGCGACCGGCGAGGCATCGAGTTCGCGCAGGAGTGTGCGGACCTGTGCCACGTCCGGTTCGGGGGCGTCGATGTCGAGGTAGATGCGCAGGGCCTCGTGCAGGGCTTGTCCGGCCGGTTCGACGGCTCCTGTCGCACGGTGGGTCTGGCTCAGGTGGACCAGGGTCTCGGCCTCGTTGTAGCGGTGACCCAGGGCGCGGTTGAGGTCCAGGCTGTGCCGGTAGCAGTCGACGGCGTTCGGGTGGTCGCCGAGTTGGTGGTAGGCGTAGCCGAGGGTGTCCCAGGTGCCCGCCTGGCCTCGTTCGTCGCCCAGTTCCCGCTGGATGGCCAGCGCCTGCCGGCAGTGGCGTACCGCTGCGGCGTGGTCTGCGAGCTGGGCGAGGTCCCAGGCGACCGCGTTCAGGGCGCGGGCGCGTCCGGGGAGGTGGTCGAGCGAGGTGAAGAGGTCCAGGGCACGCTGGTCGTGCCGGAGTGCGGCGGGTCTGTCGCGCTGGCGTTCGTACAGCCAGCCCAGGGCGAGGTGGGTGTGAGCGGCCGAGCGGAGATCGCCGTTCGCCTCCGACAGGGCCAGCGCGTGGGCCAGTTCCCCGTGGGCCTCGGCGAAGCGAGCGGTCTCCGTGCAGGCCCAGGCGAGTGTGCGGTGGGACTCGGCCCGGGCGGCCGGATCCCCGAGGCGGACGGCGGCGGCCAGGGCGGTGGTGTGCACGGCGGTGACGTCGGCCCAGCGTCCCCGGCGGGCGAGGAAGGTGGTGACGGCCCACGCCAGCCGCCACGCCTGGGCGTCGTGCCCGGTGCGTACGGCGTGGTCGACGGCCGCCGTCAAGACGGTGTGCTCGCGGGTGAACCACGCCATGGCCTCGTCGTGCGTGGTGACTTCCTCGGGTCGGGCGCCGTCCGCCGGCGGGGCCGGCGGGAGCGGGTCGCGGTGGGGCAGCAGCAGGCGGTCGGCGGCGTGGGCCGTGTGCGCGTAGTGGTCGAGTACGCGGACGAGTGCCGCGTCCGCCTCGGTGTCGGGCGCGGCGGTCCCAGCCAGTTCCAGGGCGTAGGCACGCAGCAGGTCGTGGCAGGAGAAGCGGCCCGGCACGAGTTCCTGGACGAGGTGGTGTGCCTGGAGGCGGCGCAGCCGGGTGCGGAGCCGGGCGGGCGGCAGGGCGGTGAGGCCCGCGGCAGCCGGCAGGCCGATGTCGGCGCCGGGCGCCTGGGCGAGTTGGCGGAAGACCCGGGCGCAGTCCGGGTCGAGGGCGAGGTAGGAGGAGGCGAGGACGGCGCGTACGTCCCCGGACGCCTCGCCGGTCTCCAGGGCGTCGAGCCGGGTCGCGGTGTCGTGCAGTTCGGCCGCCAGGGCGGTCAGGGTGAGCACCGGGTTCGTGGTGACACGGGCGGCGAGGACGCTGACGGCCAGCGGGAGCCCGGCACAGTGGTGCAGGAGTTCCGCCACCGCTTCGGGTTCGGCGGCGAGCCGGTCGGTGCCGATGCGGCGGACCAGGAGATCGCGCGCCTCGGCGTCGTCGAGCGTGTCCAGGGTGAGCCGGCCGACGTCGTGGGAGGCGGCGAGCCCGGGGAGCTGGTGGCGGCTGGTGATCAGGACCGTACAGGTGGGGCTGCCCGTCAGCAGGGGCAGCACTTGGTCGGTGTCACGGGCGTTGTCGAGCACGACGAGCAGGCGCCGGTCGGCGGTGAGGCTGCGGTAGAGGGCCGCCTGTGACTGCGGGGCGGTGGGCAGGCCCGCCGGGTCGGCGCCCAGCGCCTCCAGGAAGCCTCGCATGACCGCGTACGGGTCCGCCGGTTCGCCGGTCGGGGTGAAGCCGCGCAGATCGGCGTACAACTGCCCGTCGGGAAAGAGATCTTGTCGGTCTTGCGCCCAGCGCACGGCCAGCCAGGTCTTGCCGACGCCGCCGGTGCCGCAGACCACCGCGATCACCTCGTTGGCGCCGTCCGGCTTGTCCTGCGGGGCCAGCAACTTGTCGAGGCGGGCCAGTTGGCTGCCGCGTCCGGTGAACAGCTGCGGCGGGGCGGGCAGTTGCGCGGGACGGTCCGCGCGGGCCTGCGCCGGACTCGGCCCGACAGCCCGAGCCTGGCCGGGCTCGGCGCCCCGGACCGGTGGCGCGAGCCGCGGATCCGAGATCAGGATCCGCTGGTACAGCTCCTGGAGCGGGAGCCCCGGGTCGATGCCCAGCTCGTCGGCGAGACGACGCCGTACGACCTGATAGTGCCGCAGGGCATCGGCGGGACGTCCGCCACGGTAGAGGGCGAGCATCAGCTGGGCGGCGAGCCGCTCGTCCAGCGGGTGGCTCTCGGCGAGCCCGGGCAGCGTGGTCAGCAGCTCGGCGTGCAGACCGCGCCGCAACTGGACGTCGGCCCGGTCCAGGAGGGCCGCGAGCCGTTCCACCTGCGCCGTGTCGCGCTGGGCGTTGAACCAGGGGCTGTCCATGCCGGGACACAGCTCGCCCCGCCACAGTGCGAGCGCCTCCCCGAACAGACGCGCCGCCTCGTCCTCGTCGCCCGTGTTCGCGGCGGTTCGCGCGCCGGCCGTGAGGGCCCGGAAGCGGTGCAGGTCGGCGGCCGAGGTGGCGACGGCCAGTTCGTACCCTCCCGATCGCCGCGCGATCCGCGCTTCCCCCTCCGCGGCCCGTAACGCCCGGCGCAGCCTGGAGAGGTAGCTGTACAGCGTCTCCCGGGCGCGCTGCGGGGGCCCCTCTCCCCAGACCCGGTCGACGAGTTGGTCCACCGTCACCACGTGGTTGGCCTCGCACACGAGCGCCGCGAGGACGCGCTGCTGCCGCGCGGGCCCCAGGTCCAGCCGGTGGCCGTCCACGCGGACCTCGACCTCGCCCAGCACACGGAACTCCACCGCCACGCAAACCACCCCCGAGGGGGGATCCTAGGGCCGAAGCCAACGGCTCTGACCAGCGAATTCCAGCTCTTTTCAAGGTTCGTGCACGGTCGGCCGCCCAAGGTGGTGGCATCTCACCCGGCCGGCCGGGACGGGCCATCGCAGCGGAGTGAGGGCCCGGTCTCACGCCACGTCAGCCAAGGAGGCGTCATGCGCGGACCGCGCCATACGTTGATCACCCTGGGCGTCACCGGAGCGCTCATGTTCGCCGCCTCGGCCGCTCCGGTCCAGGCATCCGTCGAGCAGGTGCCCGCATCCGGCGCGGTGGCCAGGGTTCCGTACATCAAGTCCACGGGCGGATGGATCAAGACCTGCTACGAGGCGACCTGCCGCAAGGTCGTCTACACGTACGCGGGAGACATCCTGTGGGCCTACGGCTCGATCGAGAACGACTTCGGCAACAGGTGGTACCGGGTGGCGACGTACCTGGAGGACCACGAGGGCTGGATCTACTGCGGAAACACCAACGCCGCCTGCTGAGCGGACACCAGACCGGCCGCGGGAGCGGCGAAACGGAGGAAGACATTGCGTACGGGACGAGTGCTCGCAGGCGGGTTGTTCGGCGCGGTACTGGCCTTGGGGGTGGTGACGGCACCGGCAACCGCGGCTGACGGCTGGCAGCGCACCGCCGATGTGTCGGACGGCTCCTACAACAACGGATACGCAAAGACGTGCGCCACCACCGGATACGGGCAGGCCTGCTTCCAGGGCTACGGCGAGTGGATCTGGCTGCGCGACCTGTACACCAACGGGGAGCCCGTGGCGATGCAGTGGTACCACGAGGATGCCGACGGCCATCGCTCCGGGCACGCCTACTGGGACGGCGGCTCCGGCGCCGGCTGGACGAACCTGAACAAGAGCTTCGGCGAATACGGCGACTTCAACTTCCGGGTGTGCGAGGTCGATCTGTCGGACGACGTCGTCATCGAGGACACGTGCAGCCCCTGGAAATGGGCGTCGACCTGACCCACTCACAGAGATTCCCGACAGCTCCGTGACCTCGGACGCCCAGTGCGTGCGGTACGACGACTCGTGGAGCACCAACGTCCTGGGCCGGGGCTGCTTCAGCAAGTCCACCGACGATCTGTGCATCCACGACGCCACCGCCGACACCCTCAACCACAACGCCCCCGACTGGGGCGTGCGTTACAAGAACTTCTACGAGCCCCTGGATCTACAACGACCGCTGAGGCCGCCGCCCACATGACCATCGCGGGACGGGGGATGACGGAGGGCCACTTCGACGAGTGGCCCTCCGTTCTTCTCTAGTCTTCTCTAGCCCGGTTTCGCCGCCCAGTCGATCCCGCCGAGGAGGTGGGCGCGGAAGTCCGGGTCCGCGTAGGACTCGCAGGCGTGGCCCAGGGCCGTGTAGAAGACGCGGCCCCGGCCGTGCTCCCGGCACCACACCAGTGGATGGTCCTCGCCCATGCCGCCTCCGTCGTACGACGACTCGTCGGCCGAGGCCAACACCCGTACCGCGCCGCGGGGGTTGGTGCGGAAGTCGTACCACTCGTCGACGAAGTCCCATACGGCGGGGAGGTGCCGGGTGGCCGGATGGTCGCGGTCCTCCACGACCGCCTTGCCGGGCTGGTACGCGGGGTGGCGGTCGAACCGCGCGCCCAGCAGCTCGCCGTAGTACGGCCAGTCGTACTCGGTGCAGGCCGCCGCGTGCACGCCGACGAAACCGCCGCCCGACTCGACGTACGCGGCGAACCGCTCGCGCCCGGCGGGGGTGAGCACCTCGCCGCTGGTGGAGAGGAAGACGACGGCCGCGTAGGCGTCGAGGGGCCGGTGGAAGGCGTGCGGGTCCTCGGTGTGGTCCACCGCGAAGTCGCCGAGCGTGCGGACGGCTTCGACGCCGGCGGGGATGGACGCGTGCCGGTAGGCGGTGGTGCGGGTGTAGACGAGGAGTCGTGCGGCCATGCGGCCGAGCCTAGGGCCTGTCGGCGGGGCGGGCCCCACTCCGGCCGGTGATCCGAGAATTTCCGATCGCCCGCGAACCGTCCGCCTTCCCGGCGCTGCTCAACAACCCCGTTTGTTGAGTCGGTTCGGCCCCGCCCCCACCCCGACGCTCGCCACAATGCGTACATGAGCCATGACTGGCAGCAACAGATCCGCGCGCTCCACGAGGAGTTGGTCCGCCGCGACGACCCCACCGCCTGGGTGCGGGAGGCCGACGCGGTGGACGCCTCGCTGCGCTATCCCGGGTTCGCCCTGCGCGGGCCGGTGTTCGGGGTCGCCGTGCAGGATCCGGCGGCGGGACCCGAGTGGCGGGTGCTGAAGCCGGTCGTGAACGGGATGCCGCAGATGTGCCGTGACTCGCTGAACACGTATCTGTGGTTCCGGGCGAAGGACGACACCGACGATCCGGCCGTACGACGTGAACTGCTCGCCGCCGTCCGCGTGTTGGACCGGGAACCGGTGAACGAGGTGCAGGCGTGCGGCGTGCGCTACCGGATCGTGCGCGGTGACGAGTTCTCGCGCTGCGACGACGACGGTCTTGAGCCGCCCCGCCCCACCGACCCGGAGCCCGCCGAACGCTCCTGGGACCGGCGTGCCGAGTCCACCCCCTCCCCCGACCTGGACCTCGTCCTCGACGCGGCTCCCGCGGACGACGGCCCGATGGCGGGTGCCATGCGGGCGGGGCTGCGGGGTTTCACGTACCAGGGCGCGCGGTTCCCCTTCGATGTGCGCCGTGACTCGGAGCGGGCGGTGCGCTCGCACCCGCGGATCGTGCTGCTGCCCACCTGTTTCGGCGTGGTCGAGCGCGAGCGGACCGGCTGGGAACCGGCCCTCGCGCTCCAGGCCACCGCGCACGACGCCAGGCGCGTCCTCTACGACGCGCTGACCGAGATGTGGCCGATGCTGTACCGGTTCGACGACGAGAAGAAGGCGATGTACGCGAAGGCGGCCGAGGAGTTCCGGGCGCTCGAGCGCGCCGACGAGGCCCGGGTGGCGGGCCGTGTGTTCCGGGTCTGCCGCGCCGAGCGCATGCTCCGCATGGGCCCGGACGGCCCGGAGACCCCGCGCCCCTCGGACGTCGACGAGTACGGTCCCATGAGGATCCATCCGACGCTGCTGGACGACGGCACCGTCGTCCACGACGAGTGAGCCGGTCTTCCTCCCTCCCCCTCTCCTCCCTCCTCCCGGCGCACAGGTGTTCCCTGTCGAGGGCCGCCCTGCGTAGCCTCGGCTGCGATGAACGCCATCCCCGCGCTCCTGGACCATCTCGTCCTCGCGACCCCCGATCTGGCCGCCACGGTCGCCGACTTCACCCGGCGCACCGGCGTGACACCCGCCCCGGGCGGTGTGCATGTCGGGCTCGGCACCCGTAACCACCTGGTGTCGCTGGGCGGCATCAGCTACCTGGAGATCATCGGCCCGGACCCCGAGCGGTCCGCGCCCGGGCAGCCCCGCCCCTTCGACGTCGACGGGGTCACCACGGCGCGCACGGTCACCTGGGCGATCAGTCCGCCCGACCTGGACGCGGCGATCGAGCACGCCCGGGCCCTGGGCTACGACCCCGGATCGGCCCAGGCGATGAGCCGCCGCCGACCCGACGGCACCCTCCTGGAGTGGCGGCTCACCGACGGCGACGACGCCCACCCCTCCGGCCTCGTCCCCTTCCTCATCGACTGGGGCGCCTCCGTCCACCCCACCGCCACCGACCTGCCCACGACACCCCTGCTGTCGCTCACGGCGAGCGCCCCCGATCCGGACGAGATCCGCCCCCTGCTGGCCGCACTGGGCACGGACCTCGACCTCACGAGGGGCCCGGTGGGAATCTCCTTCACGGTGGACACGCCGCTGGGCCCGGTGACCTTCCAGTAGGCCGCGGGGTGTGTCCGAAACCTTCAAGACCGTCCGGTCCTCCGGTGCCTACGGTGGCCGTATGACACCACGATTCGACGCCATCGGCCTCGTCGTCTCCGACATGGCCGCCTCTGTCGCCTTCTACCGCCGCCTCGGCTTCGCCTTCCCGGAGGGCTCCGAGAGCGAGCCGCACGCCGAGGCCCAACTGCCGGGCGGGCTGCGGCTGATGCTCGACACCGAGGAGACCGTGCGGTCCTTCCTCCCGGAGTGGGAGCCACCCACGGGTGGCGGCCGGCACTCGCTGGCGCTGCGGTGCTCGGGTCCGGCGGAGGTGGACGCGGTGTACGAGGAGCTGGTGGCCGCCGGCCACCACGGCGAGCTCAAGCCGTGGGACGCCTTCTGGGGCCAGCGGTACGCGACCGTGCACGACCCGGACGGAAACGGCGTCGACCTGTTCGCGCCGCTAGCCGCCCCGCCGGCGGAGTAGCTCACCGAGCGGCACCCCCGCCAACTCCTTGACGTCCCGGGCCAGATGAGCCTGATCGGCGAACCCGGCTCGGGCGGCCGTGTCCGCGAAGGCCACGCCCTCCCGGGCCAGCCTCACCGCCCGTTGCAGCCGCAGGACACGGGCCAGCGTCTTGGGGCCGTAGCCGAAGGCGGTCAGGCAGCGGCGGTGCAACTGCCGTGCGCCCAGGCCCAGTTCGTCGGCGGTGGCGGCGACGGGGCGACCCGAGTCGAGGGCGGTGACGACGCGCAGGAGCAGCGGGTCGGGCGGCTCCGCGTCGGCCGCACGCTCCAGGGCCACCTCTTCGAGCGCGGTCAACGGGTCCGGCGCGGCTGCGATACGGCCCCGCAGCCGCCGTACTTCGGTGGCCGGCCACAGCTCCGCGAGGTCGACGCGCAGGTCGCGTACCTCATGCGCCGGCACCCCCAGGAAGCCGGGGGCGGTCCCGGGGTGGAAGCGCACGCCCCTCCAGGTGCCGCCGTCGCCTTCCGTGACGTACGCGCGCGTGTCGGGCCCGGCGACCAGCAGCCGCCCGTCGTGCCAGAGCAGGTCCATACACCCGTCGGGCAGCACGCGCCCCGCACCGGTCCCACCAGGCGTGTTCGTCCACACCACGGCACCAGGCAGCCGGGACGCCCGCTCCGCGTACATGGGAGCCAGGTTACGCCGGGCGCACACGACGCACCGGACCCACGGCAATCGCGGCCTACCCCACGGCCACCCGCCCCCGATGCTCCTGCGGACTGACTCCGTACACCCGCTTGAACGCACTCGACAGAGCGAACGCGCTCCCGTAACCCACCCTCCGGGCGATCGCGTCCAACGTGTCGTCGGTGTCCCGCAACGCGTCCGCCGCAAGCCCGAGCCGCCACCCCGTGAGGTACGTCATCGGCGGCTCCCCCACCAGTTCGGTGAACCGCCGGGCCAGCGCGGCCCGCGACACCCCGGCCTTGGCGGCGAGCGAGGCCACCGTCCAGGGATGCGCGGGGTCGTCCTGGACGAGCCGCAGCACGCGGCCGACGACCGGGTCCGCCAGCGCCTGGTACCAGGCCGGCGCCTCCGCCTCCGGACGGGAGAACCAGGCCCTGAGCGCGGCGATGACCAGCAGGTCGAGCAGCCGGTCCAGGACGACCTCCTGGCCGGGTTCGTCGCGGACGATCTCCTCCATGAGGTACGGGGTGAGGGGGCAGTCCCACACGTCGGCCGTGAGGCACAGCAGCGGCGGCAGCGCGTTCAGCAGCCGCCCGCTGATCTCGCCCTGCCACAGATATGTGCCGATCAGCATCACGGCCGAGCCGTCCGGCCGGTCACCCCAGGTGCGCACGCCCAGGTCCATGGAGCCGTTGAGGGAGCGCCCGTCGGGGTGGCGGCACTCGGCGCCCGGCAGGATCAGGGCCTGGGGCGCGGTGCCGGGGTCGTCGGCGCAGGTGTAGGGGGCCGGGCCGCGGGCGATCGCGAGGTCGCCGGGGCGCAGCCGGATCCGCTCCCCCTCGTCCGGGATCACCCAGGCGTCGCCGCGGACCATGACCATGACGGTGAGCGGGGCGCGGTCCTCGATGCGGACGGACCACGGCGGATCGAAACACGCACGGATCATGAAGGCGCCACGCGCGCGTGGGCCCTCCAGCAGACCTGCGAGAGCGTCCATGGCGTCAGCGTAGACGTCCGCGTATGGGGACGAGTCGTTCGGCGATGGGCTGTCGGGGCGCGCGTCCGTTGACTGGTGGCATGACGGAGAACGCGGCCGACACGGCGGACAAAGAGCGGATGACGGTGGTGGTGACCGGTGCCTCGGGTCGTACGGGGAGCCGGGTGGCGCAGGCGGCGCGCGCGGCGGGGCTGAGGGTGCGGGCCGCGTCCCGGGCGCGGGGCTTCGACTGGGAGGACCCGACGACGTGGGCCGAGAACCTGCGGGACGCGGACGCGGCGTATCTGATGTACCCGTCCGACGTCGGGTCCCCGGCGGCGGCCGAGGGGGTCGGGGCGCTGGCGCGGGAGGCGGTGGGGCTCGGCGTACGGCGGTTGGTGCTGCTGTCGGCGCGTGGTGAGGAGCAGGCGCGGCCGGCCGAGGAGGCGCTGAAGTCGTCCGGCGCGGACTGGACGGTCGTACGGGCCGCGTGGTTCGCGCAGAACTTCAGCGAGGGGCCGCTGGTCGCGGGGATGCGCCGCGGGGAGCTGGTCTTTCCGGCGGGTGAGGTGAAGGAGCCGTTCGTCGACGTACGGGACATCGCGGACGTGGTGACGGCCTCGCTGACGTCCGGCGAGCGGCATGGGGGCCGGACGCTGGAGCTGACCGGGCCGCGGCTGCTGTCCTGGCGGGAGGCGGTCGCGGAGATCTCCGAGGCGGCGGGCACCGCGATCGCGTACACGCCGGTCCCGACCCGGGCCTACGGTGAGGCCCTGGCCGGCTTCGGCGTGCCGCCCGAGGAGGTCGAGCTGCTGATCGAGGTCTTCGACACTCTCATGGACGGCCGCAACGCCCATGTCACGCACGACGTCCGCGAGGTGCTCGGCCGTGAGCCGCGCGACTTCGCCGGCTTCGCGAGGGAGGCCGCGGCGGCGGGGGCGTGGAAGGCGTGAGCGGGCGTCCGTCCGGGCGGCTAGGAATCCTCCGGCTTGTGCGGATGGTGGTGGTGCGGACTCTTCACATGGGTCCGCAGCCGGGACGTCACATCCTCGGGCGGCAGGAAGCGGGACCACCGCTCCGGGAACTCCGACGGCATGTCCGGGTCGTCGGGATCCGCCTCCCGGTGGGCGGCGGCGCGGGCCACGTACTCGGCGACCTGGGCCTCACGCAGCCGCTCGTTGGCGGCGCGGGCCGCGGCCGTCGCGGCGGCCGGCCAGACCCGGTCGATCGCGGCGTTGACCGCGGCCCCGACGAGGACGGCGAACGCGGACACGCCGATCCACAGCATCACGGCGACGGCGGCGGCGAGGGAGCCGTAGATCGACGCGCCCTCGATCGTGTTCGTCAGGTAGATGCGGAGCAGGAAGCTGCCCAGCACCCACATGCCGAGGGCGACCAGCGCGCCGGGCACGTCCTCGATCCAGGGTGAGCGCACCGGCACGGACACGTGGTACAGCGTCGTCAGGAACGCGATCGACAGGACGATCACGACCGGCCAGTACAGGACCTGCACCACGGTCTCCGACCAGGGCACGATCCGCACCACCGCGTCCGGCCCGGCCACCATCAGCGGCAGCGCCACCGAGCCGATCAGCAGGGCCGCGACGAACAGCAGGAAGGCCACGATCCGGGTCTTGACGATGCCGCGGACGCCGTCGAGGCCGTACATCACGGTGATGGTGTCTATGAAGACGTTCACCGCGCGCGACCCCGACCACAGGGCGAACAGGAAGCCCACGGAGATGACGTCCGGTCGGCCGCCCTTCATCACGTCGTCCAGGATCGGCTGGGCGATCTGGCGCACGCCCTTGTCGGACAGGACGGTGCGCGAGGCCTCCAGGAGGTTGGTCTCCAGGCTGGAGATGGTGTCGGTGCCGGTCCAGTCGTCGACGTAGCCGAGGAGGCCGATCATGCTGAGCAGCAGTGGGGGCACGGACAGCAGCGTGAAGAACGCGGCCTCGGCCGCCAGGCCCAGGATGCGGTACTCGATGCAGGAGTTGACGGTGTCCTTGAGCAACAGCCAGACGGTCCTGCGCTTGGAGACGTTCCGGTAGAGGACACGCACCCGGTGGAGACGGCCGGAGGGCCGCTGGGAGGATTCACTTGCTGGCTGCACAGACCTAAAGGTATCCGCCGTGCGGGGGCGCGCTCATCGCGGCGCCGGGGGCGCACCCGGCGCCACCTGCTCGGGCATCCGCGCGGTCGCCGTGTCCGGGTGGAGACCACCGCCCCGCGGAGGGGTAGGTTCACAGCCATGGCAGGCAGCACGCACACCGTGACGAACCAGCCCCCGCCCTTGGTCGGACACGACGTCTACAGCTCCGACCGCGCCCTGACCGAGGCCGTCGAGCGTCACCTCGACCCGGAACTGCTGGACGAGGTCC
This sequence comes from Streptomyces sp. NPDC006385, assembly GCF_040612485.1. Taxonomy (NCBI): domain Bacteria; kingdom Bacillati; phylum Actinomycetota; class Actinomycetes; order Kitasatosporales; family Streptomycetaceae; genus Streptomyces; species Streptomyces sp. NPDC006385. The sequence continues at coordinate 47,377 of NZ_JBEXQG010000013.1, read as the reverse complement.
GCAGCGAACTGGCGGCGCTCGGACGGTCCTGTGGATCGGTGCAGCTCCAGGAGTGGGGGGTGCTGGCCAACGAGCACCCGCCGCGGCTGCGCACGCACGACCGCTACGGCCGCCGTATCGACGAGGTCGAGTTCCATCCGTCCTGGCACCGGCTGCTCGGCAAGGGCGTCGCGGCGGGGATGACCGCGGCCTGGGGACGGCCGGGCGGGCATGTGCGGCGGGCGGCCGCCTTCCTGATGTGGACGCAGGTCGAGGCCGGCAACGGCTGCCCGCTGTCCATGACCCACGCGGCGATCCCCGCCCTGCGCACGGATCCCGCGCTGGCCGCCGAGTGGGAGCCGCGGCTGACCTCCATGATCTACGACCGTGGGCTGAGGCCGGCCCGGCAGAAGGCCGGGGTCCTGTTCGGCATGGGTATGACGGAGAAGCAGGGCGGCAGCGACGTACGCGCCAACACGACGGTCGCCACCCCGCTCGCCGAGGACGGGACGTACACGCTGACCGGGCACAAGTGGTTCTGCTCGGCGCCGATGTCGGACGGTTTCCTGGTGCTCGCCCAGGCTCCGGAAGGGCTCACCTGCTTTCTGCTCCCGCGCGTGCTGGAGGACGGCAGCCGCAACGTGTTCCTCGTCCAGCGGCTCAAGGACAAGCTGGGCAACCGCTCGAACGCCTCCGCCGAGGTCGAGTTCGACGGTACGTGGGCCCGCCGGGTCGGCGAGGAGGGCCGGGGCGTGCGCACCATCATCGAGATGGTGGCGGCGACCCGCCTCGACTGTGTGCTGGGCTCGGCGGGGCTGATGCGGCAGGCGGTCACGCAGGCGGTCCACCACTGCGCTCACCGGGAGGCGTTCGGCGGAAAGCTCGTCGACAAGCCGCTCATGCGCAACGTACTGGCCGACCTGGCCGTCGAGTCGGAGGCGGCGACGACCCTCGCACTGCGGCTCGCGGCCGCCTACGACGACGGCGGCGAGCAGGAGCGCGCGCTGCTGCGGATCGCGGTGCCGGCCGCGAAGTACTGGGTGACCAAGCGGTGCGCGCCGGTGACGGTGGAGGCGGCCGAGTGCCTGGGCGGCAACGGGTACGTCGAGGAGTCCGGCATGCCCCGCCTGGTCCGCGAGTCCCCGCTGAACTCCATCTGGGAGGGCGCGGGCAACGTCCAGGCACTGGACGTGCTGCGGGCGCTGCAGCGCGAGCCCATGGCCCTCGACGCCTACCTCCAGGAGGTCGGCACGGCACGCGGCGCCGATCACCGCCTGGACACGGCGATCAAGAGCCTGCTGACCGAACTCGCCGACCTGGAGGGCATCGAGGCCAGGGCCCGCCGCCTCACCGAGCGCCTGGCACTGGTGCTCCAGGGCTCCCTGCTCGTCCGCTTCGCCCCGCCGGAGGTGGCCGACGTCTTCTGCGCGTCCCGCCTGGGCGGCGACGCGGGCGCGGCGTTCGGCACACTGCCGTCGACTCTGGACCTGCGGTCAGTGGTGGATCGGTCCAGGGCGCACACCTGAGACCGAGGGGCGCGGGGACCTGCGCGACCGACCGCGAACCGGCCCGCAGACGCCACCGCACCGACAGCGGCACCCCCTGTCGCGCGACCGCGGCCCGACCGCCGGAGGTAGGGGGTGGTGCTGCGCCGACACGGCACCACCCCCGCCCTGGCCCGTTCGAGGCCGCGAACGCCGCTCGGGACGGCGTTGCTCAAGTTTCAATGAGGTCAGGGCGGTCCACCAGGGTTGCAAGGGGTTGCAACTTGTTGGTGTCTGTGTGCGGACTGTGTCCCTCCGCGAGCGGCGGACGGCACTATGAAACGCGGAGTCAGTTCGCACAGCCACGACGAGTCGAATCCGGGAGGACTTTTGGCGCTCTCGCCGACGGACGTGACGCAGCTGGCCGCCGTGGACGCGGGGCGGGCGGCGCGAGTGCTCAGCGAGGTCCGCGCCGCCACGCTGTCCGGACAGCGCGCGCCCGTCGCGCCGCGCCCGGTGATCGAGCAGTCCTGGGAACGCATGAAGCGCAGCGGGCTCGATCCGGACCACGACGTCCGCTCCGGGCTGTTGTCCCGGGAGGAGGTGCAGCGGCGCCGGGAGGCCACCGCGCTCAGACATGTGCTGCCTGTGCTGCGCGAGGGGCTGCTGTCGGTCGCGGACGTCGCCCACCACATCATGGTCGTCGCCGACCACGAGGGCCGGGTGCTGTGGCGGGAGGGCAGCTCCTCGGTGCTGCGCAAGGCCGACGGCCTGGGCTTCGAACTGGGTGCCGACTGGCGGGAGAGCGTCGTCGGCACGAACGGCGTGGGCACCCCGGCGGTGGTGCGCCGGCCCGTTCAGGTCTTCGCCTCCGAGCACTTCCAGCGCTCGCAGACCTCCTGGACCTGCACCGGCGCCCCCATCACGGACCCACGGGACGGCCGGCTGATCGGCGTGGTGGACGTCAGCGGACCGCTGGAGACCATGCACCCGGCCACGCTCGCCTGGGTCGACTCGGTGGCCAAGCTCGCCGAGGCCCGGCTGCGCGAGCTGCACCTGACCTCGCTGGAGCGGCTGCGCGCCGTGGCGGCGCCGGTGCTGGCCCGGATCACCGGGCGGGCGCTGGTGGTGGACCGGGAGGGCTGGACGGCCGCGGTGACCGGGATGCCGTACGCGAAGCGCGTCGCGCTGCCCAAGTCCCTGTCGCCGGGCCGTCGGTGGCTGCCGCCGCTGGGCCTGTGCGCGGTGGAACCGCTGGCGGGCGGCTGGCTGCTGCGGGCCACCGAGGAGCCGGTGCCGCCCGGGGCGACGCGCATCGTGCTGGACCTGACGCAGCCGCGCCGCTGGTCGGTGACGGTGTCCGGCGGCGCGGGCTCCTGGAGCCATGAACTGAGCCCCCGGCACGCCGAGTTGCTCTACCTCCTGGCGCTGCACCGCGCGGGCCGCAGCGCCGCGGAACTGGCCGAGGCCATGTTCGGCGACGCGGGCCGTACGGTGACGGTACGGGCCGAGATGTCCCGGGTACGGCGCTATCTGGGGGCGTTCCTTGAGCACCGCCCGTATCGCTTCCGTGAGGACGCCGAGGTCGAGGTGCTGCTGCCGGACGACCCGCGCGACCTGCTGCCGCACTCGATGGCGCCGGCGGTGGTGCGGGGGCGGACGTCGACCGAGGCGTCCTGAGCGAGAGTGGCATCCTCCGCATATTTGCGGGGTCTTAGTCCGCGAGCGTGCTCAACTGCCGTAGCATCCCCCTACGGGCCACCCCACCTGCTCTTTTGGTCAACGCTCAGACCATTGACGGCAGTTGGCTCGCCTCGGGAGGTTTGATGAAGCACCGCGGCAGACACCGTCGACGCAAGCAGGGACGTGCGCTGCGCGGGTTCCTGGCCGGAACCGCCCTCGCACTCACCGCCGCCGCCACGATGATCAGCGCCTCGCAGGCCACGGTCGGCGACGACCCCGGGGCACTGGAGCCCCTCACCAGCGTGGACGAGACACGCGCGCTCGGGCTGCGGGAGCACCTGGTCCCGCGCGCCACGCTCGACGAACTCGCCTCCCGCATGGGCGAGCCGGTCGGGGTCCGCACGGTCCTCGAGAGCGCCGACCGCAGCCTGCGTACGGCGTCCGGCTGTACGGCCGGCGAGCGCGCGGCGCTGCCGGTCGCGCCGACCGCCACGCGCGCCTACTGCTGGGACGCCGCCGACACCCGGGCCTGGCGGGCGGGCGCGGTCACCACCTCGGGCGACGCCGACGACGACGGCTGGTGGAACGACAACCGGGTGATCCTCTCCGGCTGGAGCCAGGGCCGCGCCGACCACGGCTTCGCCCGGGTCGCCTTCGTCGACGCGAACGACCTGAACCGCCTCCGGTACGCCTCGGCCCTCCTCGTGGTGCCGGTGGACGGCGGGCGGGACTACCGCGCGCTGCCGTCCCGCCTCTCCGGCATGGTCTGGTACCAGGACAAGCTGCTGGTCACCGCGGCCGACGGGCTGTACGTGTACGACATGAACCGCGTCCAGCGCGCCACGGTCGACAGCGCCGCGGTGGGCCGGGTCGAAGGCGGCTGGTCGGCCCACGGCCAGCGCTTCGTCCTGCCGGCCGTCGGCTCGTACCGTCTGACCGGCGCGGACACCGCTCCCCGGCTCGGCGCCGTCTCCCTGGACCGCAGCACGGCGCCCGACAGTCTGGTCGCGAGCGAGTGGACCCCGGTGGACAGCGACCGCCGCGCCCGCCTGTGGCGCTACGACTTCAGCAAGGACCCGGTCCGCCCCGGCCTGCTGGCCACCGACGCCGCCGGGTCCGCCCCCGCGGTCGAGGCGTACGAGACGGAGGCCTCCGGCATAGGGGGCGTCCTGTCGCGCCGGGCGACCGGGGCGGAGCGTTCCGACTGGTACCTGGGCCGCGCCCCGGGCACCACGGACCGGCAGGGCAGCCTGTGGCGCCAGGACACCGAGGGCGCCGAGGCGACCCGCTGCGGCTCGGAGGACGCCCCGCGCTGCTGGGGCGTCCGGGCCGGCCCGCTGTCGTACTGGGAGGCGACCGGCGAGGTCTGGTCCCAGTCCGGCCGGATGCTGTTCGCCGTGCCGCTGACGTCGATCGACAGGGCGCTGGGGTAGCCGGGCCGCCGCCGTGGACGCCGGTCGACAGATCGGCCGTTCGGATGGTTCGCTGGCGGCCATGACCAACATCCCCGTGACCACCTGGTCCCTGGAGCAGACCTCCCCCACCGACGTCCTCCCGGCGGCCGCGCCGGAGGGGGACGTGCGGATCGTCCGGGCGGAGGTGCCCTCGCCCGAGTTCAGCCGGTTCCTGTACGCCTCCGTCGGCGGGGACATCCGGTGGATCGACCGGCTCGGCTGGCCGTACGCGCGGTGGCGGGAGTACCTGGAGCGGCCCGGTGTGGAGACGTGGGTCGCGTATGAGCGGGGGACGCCGGCGGGGTACGTGGAGCTCGACCCTCAGGACGACGGGGTCGTGGAGATCGCCTACTTCGGCTTGATCCCGGCTTTCCGCGGTCGGCGCATCGGCGGTCATCTGCTGGCGTACGGCGCCGCCCGCGCCTGGGATCTCGCGGACCGCTGGCCTGGGCTGGCGCAGACCAAGCGGGTGTGGCTGCACACGTGCAGCAAGGACGGCGAGCACGCCATGGACAACTACCTGCGCCGCGGCTTCAAGCTCTACGACACCAAGGTGGAGGAGGAGGCCGAGGTGGCCTCGCCCGGTCCGTGGCCGGGGGCCTACCCCGCCTGAGCTGGGTGGACAAGGCCCGATACGGGCCATGTGACCGACAACACGCATGTCTCGCTTTCCGAGACAATGATGTCCGAATGATGGACGAAGCTGGACTGTGTCCAGATCTCCGTGCCACGCTTCCGTCATGCCTGGAACTGGAATTGCCTTGGTGAGTCGGCGGCACGTCGACCTCGGCCGCATGTCCAGCGCCATCTGTCCGGCGCGCTGAGTCGGTTCCGGCCGCGCCCGACACCCCCCTTTCGTCTCATTCCCGCGCAATGAAGCGCACGCATGCCCATGCGCCCGCACGCGCAGGTCAGAGCCTCCCGCCCGCCACCCGACCACCACCCCTCATCGACGGCGCTGCGCGCCGACACCTTCCCATCGCTGTCCCGAAGGACGTAACAACCATGGCCGCCACCCCGCAGAAGCCTGCCGCCGCGACTCCCCGCCGCAAGGTGAGCCGTCACCGCGGCGAGGGTCAGTGGGCCGCGGGGCACTTCACCCCGCTCAACGGCAACGAACAGTTCAAGAAGGACGACGACGGTCTCAATGTGCGGACACGCATTGAGACGATCTACTCGAAGCGCGGCTTCGACTCGATCGACCCCAACGACCTGCGGGGGCGGATGCGCTGGTGGGGGCTCTACACCCAGCGCCGCCCCGGGATCGACGGCGGCAAGACCGCGATCCTGGAGCCGGAGGAGCTGGACGACGAGTACTTCATGCTGCGGGTGCGGATCGACGGTGGCCGGCTGACCACGCGGCAGCTGCGTGTCATCGGCGAGATCTCGCAGGAGTTCGCCCGCGGCACCGCCGACATCACCGACCGGCAGAACGTCCAGTACCACTGGATCCGGATCGAGGACGTGCCCGAGATCTGGAACCGCCTGGAGGCGGTCGGCCTGTCCACCACCGAGGCGTGCGGGGACACTCCGCGTGTCGTCATCGGCTCGCCGGTCGCCGGCATCGCCGAGGACGAGATCGTCGACGGCACCCCGGCCATCGACGAGATCCACCGTCGGTACATCGGCAGCAAGGAGTTCTCCAACCTGCCGCGCAAGTTCAAGACGGCGATCTCCGGCTCCCCGCTGCTCGACGTGGCGCACGAGATCAACGACATCGCCTTCGTCGGCGTACACCACCCCGAGCACGGCCCCGGCTTCGACCTGTGGGTCGGCGGCGGCCTGTCCACCAACCCGAAGATCGGCGTCCGGCTCGGCGCCTGGGTACCGCTGGACGAGGTCCCGGACGTCTGGGCGGGTGTGATCGGCATCTTCCGCGACTACGGCTACCGGCGCCTGCGCACCCGCGCCCGCCTGAAGTTCCTGGTCGCCGACTGGGGCGCGGAGAAGTTCCGCCAGGTGCTTCAGGACGAGTACCTGGGGCGCGAGCTGGTCGACGGCCCCGCCCCCGCCCAGCCGCTGGCGCGCTGGCGCGACCACGTCGGTGTGCACCGGCAGAAGGACGGCCGTTTCTACGTCGGGTTCGCCCCGCGCGTCGGCCGTGTCGACGGCACGACCCTGACGAAGATCGCCGACCTGGCGGAGGCACACGGTTCCGGCCGGGTCCGCACCACCGTCGAGCAGAAGATGATCATCCTCGATGTCGAGGAGGCCCAGGTCGACTCGCTCGTCGAGTCCCTGGAGGCGCTGGACCTCACCGCCAAGCCCTCCCCGTTCCGGCGCGGCACCATGGCCTGCACCGGCATCGAGTACTGCAAGCTCGCCATCGTCGAGACCAAGGCGCGCGGTTCCCAGCTCATCGACGAGCTGGAGCGCCGCATTCCCGACTTCGACGAGCCGATCACCATCAACATCAACGGCTGCCCGAACGCCTGCGCGCGTATCCAGGTGGCGGACATCGGTCTCAAGGGCCAGCTGGTCCTCGACGACCAGGGCCGGCAGGTCGAGGGCTTCCAGGTGCACCTGGGCGGCGCGCTCGGTCTGGAGGCCGGTTTCGGCCGCAAGGTGCGCGGTCTGAAGGTCACCTCCGAGGAGCTGCCCGACTACGTCGAGCGCGTCCTCAAGCGGTTCCAGGCGGAGCGCGAGGACGGCGAGCGGTTCGCGACCTGGGCCGCACGCGCGTCCGAGGAGGCCCTCTCATGAGCGAGCGGGCCGCCCCCTTCTACTGCCCCTACTGCGGCGACGAGGACCTCCGTCCGAGCGTGGCCCTCGAAGGCGGCCACGGCGCCTGGGAATGCGCGGCCTGCAACCGCGCATTCCAGTTGAAGTTCCTCGGGCTGCTGGCCCGGGGTCTTCAGCACAACGACGCGGGGGGAGACGAGATATGACGACGACGCGGAAAGAGCGCACGACCGAGGAGCTGAAGGCACTCGCCGAGCAGGCGGGCCGGGACCTGGAGGACGCCTCCGCGCTGGAGATCCTCCAGTGGGCGGCCGACACGTTCGGCAAGCGTTTCTGCGTCACCTCCTCGATGGAGGACGCGGTGGTCGCCCACCTCGCCTCCCGTGCGATGCCCGGCGTCGACGTGGTGTTCCTCGACACCGGCTACCACTTCGAGGAGACCATCGGCACGCGGGACGCGGTCGAGGCCGTGATGGACGTCAACGTCATCACCCTCACCCCGCGTCAGACGGTCGCCGAGCAGGACGCGCAGTACGGCCCGAAGCTGCACGACCGCGACCCCGACCTGTGCTGCAAGCTGCGCAAGGTGGAGCCGCTGGAGCGGGGCCTGAAGGACTACGTGGCCTGGGCGACCGGTCTGCGCCGCGACGAGTCCCCGACCCGGGCGAACACCCCGGTCGTCGGCTGGGACGACAAGCGCCAGAAGGTGAAGGTCTCCCCGATCGCCCGCTGGACCCAGGACGACGTGGACGCGTACGTCGCCGAACACGGCGTCCTCACCAACCCGCTGCTGATGGACGGCTACGCCTCCATCGGCTGCGCTCCCTGCACCCGCCGCGTCCTTCAGGGCGAGGACGCGCGCGCCGGCCGTTGGGCGAACCGCGCCAAGACCGAGTGCGGGCTGCACGGCTGACCATGACCGAGCTGGCTACGAATTTGGAGAACCACGTGACGAGCGGAGCCACCGTCTGGCTCACGGGTCTGCCGAGCGCCGGCAAGACCACCATCGCCCACGAGCTGGCCGGCCGGCTCCGCGAGGAGGGCCACCGCGTCGAGGTGCTCGACGGCGACGAGATCCGCGAGTTCATCTCCGCGGGCCTCGGCTTCAGCCGCGAGGACCGGCACACCAATGTGCAGCGCATCGGCTTCGTCGCCGAACTGCTCGCCCGCAACGGCGTGCTCGCCCTCGTCCCGGTCATCGCGCCGTACACGGACAGCCGCGACGCGGTGCGCAAGCGCCACCAGCAGAACGGCACGCCGTACGTGGAGATCCATGTGGCGACGCCCGTCGAGGTGTGCTCCGTGCGGGATGTGAAGGGCCTGTACGCCAAGCAGGCCGCGGGCGAGCTGACCGGACTGACCGGGGTCGACGACCCCTACGAGGCGCCCGAGTCGCCGGATCTGCGGATCGAGTCCCAGAACCAGACCGTGCAGGAGTCCGCGGCGTCGGTGTACGCCCTGCTCAGCGAAAGGGGTTTGGCATGACGACGACCGTCGCCACGGTGAAGGGGGGCGAGGACGGTACGGACTCCCCGTACGCCCTCTCGCACCTGGACGCGCTGGAGTCCGAGGCGGTGCACATCTTCCGCGAGGTCGCGGGCGAGTTCGAGCGGCCGGTGATCCTGTTCTCCGGCGGCAAGGACTCCATCGTCATGCTGCACCTGGCGCTGAAGGCGTTCGCCCCCGCGGCGATCCCCTTCTCGCTGCTGCACGTGGACACCGGGCACAACTTCCCCGAGGTCATCGACTACCGGGACCGCACGGTCGCCGCGCACAACCTGCGGCTGCACGTCGCCTCGGTGCAGGACTACATCGACCGCGGGGTGCTCAAGGAGCGCCCGGACGGCACCCGCAACCCGCTGCAGACCGTGCCGCTGACCGAGAAGATCCAGAGCGAGAAGTTCGACGCGGTCTTCGGCGGCGGGCGGCGCGACGAGGAGAAGGCGCGGGCCAAGGAGCGCGTCTTCTCGCTGCGGGACGAGTTCTCGCAGTGGGACCCGCGCCGGCAGCGGCCCGAGCTGTGGAACCTGTACAACGGCCGCCACGCGCCCGGCGAGCACGTCCGCGTGTTCCCGCTGTCCAACTGGACCGAGCTGGACGTCTGGCAGTACATCGCCCGCGAGGGCATCGAGCTGCCGGAGATCTACTTCGCGCACGAGCGCGAGGTCTTCAAGCGGTCCGGCATGTGGCTGACCGCGGGCGAGTGGGGCGGGCCGAAGGACGGCGAGACCGTCGAGAAGCGGCTCGTGAGGTACCGGACCGTGGGCGACATGTCCTGCACCGGCGCCGTCGACTCGGACGCGGTGACGCTGGAGCAGGTCATCGCCGAGATCGCCGCCTCCCGGCTCACCGAGCGCGGTGCCACCCGCGCCGACGACAAACTCTCCGAGGCCGCGATGGAAGACCGCAAGCGCGAGGGGTACTTCTAAGCATGAGCACGATCACGACCGAGGAACTCTCGGCCACGACCCTGCTGCGGTTCGCCACCGCGGGCTCCGTCGACGACGGCAAGTCCACCCTGGTGGGCCGGCTGCTGCACGACTCCAAGTCCGTGCTCGTCGACCAGCTGGAGGCCGTGGAGCGTGCCTCGGCCAGCCGCGGCCAGGACGCCCCCGACCTCGCGCTGCTCACCGACGGCCTGCGCGCCGAGCGCGAGCAGGGCATCACGATCGACGTGGCGTACCGTTACTTCGCCACGCCCCGGCGCCGGTTCATCCTCGCCGACACCCCGGGCCATGTGCAGTACACCCGCAACATGGTCACGGGCGCGTCGACGGCCGAGCTGACGGTGATCCTGGTCGACGCCCGCAACGGCGTCGTCGAGCAGACCCGCCGGCACGCCGCCATCGCGGCCCTGCTGCGGGTGCCGCACGTCGTCCTCGCGGTGAACAAGATGGACCTGGTCGACTACCAGGAGTCCGTCTTCGCCGCGATCGCCGAGGAGTTCACGGCGTACGCGCTCGAACTGGGCGTCCCGGAGATCACCGCGATCCCGATCTCGGCGCTGGCCGGCGACAACGTGGTGGACCCGTCCGCGAACATGGACTGGTACGGCGGCCCGACCTTCCTGGAGCACCTGGAGACGGTCCCGGTCGCCCACGACCTGAGCCACTGCCACGCCCGGCTGCCCGTGCAGTACGTGATCCGCCCGCAGACCGCCGACCACCCGGACTACCGGGGCTACGCCGGCCAGATCGCGGCCGGTTCCTTCCGCGTCGGCGAGGCCGTGACCGTCCTGCCGTCGGGCCGCACCTCGAAGATCTCCGGTATCGACCTGCTGGGCAAGCCGGTCGACGTCGCCTGGACCACGCAGTCGGTGACCGTCCTGCTTCAGGACGACATCGACATCTCGCGCGGCGACCTGATCGTGCCGACCAAGGACGCGCCCGCGACCACGCAGGACATCGAGGCGACCGTCTGCCATGTCGCCGACGCCCCGCTGACCGTCAACCACCGGGTGCTGCTCAAGCACGGCACCCGCACGGTCAAGGCGATCGTCAAGGACATCCCGTCCCGGCTGACGCTCGACGACCTGTCTCTGCACCCGCACCCGGGACAGCTCGTCGCCAACGACATCGGCCGTGTGAAGATCCGCACCGCCGAGCCGCTGCCGGTCGACTCCTACGCCGACTCGCGCCGCACCGGGTCCTTCATCCTCATCGACCCGAACGACGGCACCACGCTCACCGCGGGCATGGTCGGCGAGTCGTTCGCCTCGCCGGAGCCGGTCAAGGACGAGACCGAGGACGACGGGTGGGACTTCTGAGATGAAGGCCCTCGACTACTACTCCACGTTCGCGAAGGAGGGCGGCCGCGTCGGCAGCGGCGCCCTCGGGAGCGGGCAGGGCGGAGTGCCGCGATGTGCGCGCTGACCCGCGCGCACCGGATGCGCGCCGCTCCGGACGAACCTGCCGACTCCCCGGCCGCGACCTGACAGGGTGTGCGAGCCGGGCCACCGAGAGGAACACCTCCCGTGCCTGCCACCCCCGCCCCGCGGCGGACCCTCGCCGTCCTGGCCGTGCTCCCGCTGCTCGCCCTCGCGGCCTGCGGCTACGGCTCGCAGGCCAAGGAGAACACCGGGCAGGCCATCGCCGGGGCGCCCAAGGTGGACGGCCTGGACTCGGTGAAGATCGGCTACTTCGGGAACCTCACGCACGCCACCGCGCTGGTGGGCATGCGGGAGGGCCTGTTCCAGAAGGAGCTCGGCGGCACCGAGATCAAGCCCTCGATCTTCAACGCCGGCCCCTCCGAGATCGAGGCGCTGAACTCCGGTTCCCTGGACATCGGCTGGATCGGCCCGTCCCCCGCCATCAACGGCTACCTCAAGTCGAACGGCAAGAACCTGCGGATCATCTCCGGTTCGGCGTCGGGCGGCGTGAAGCTCGTCGTGAACCCGGAGAAGATCAAGTCCCTGAAGGACGTCAAGGGCAAGAAGATCGCCACGCCGCAGCTCGGCAACACCCAGGATGTCGCCCTGCTCAACTGGATCTCCGAGCAGGGCTGGAAGGTCGACGCGGAGAGCGGCCAGGGTGACGTCTCCGTGGTCCGCACGGACAACAAGATCACCCCGGACGCCTACAAGTCCGGCTCGATCGACGGCGCCTGGGTGCCCGAGCCGACCGCGTCCAAGCTGGTCGCCGAGGGCGCCAAGGTGCTCCTCGACGAGGCCGACCTGTGGCCGGACAAGAAGTTCGTGATCACGAACGTCATCGTGTCGCAGAGCTTCCTGAAGGAGCACCCGAAGGCCGTGGAGGCTGTGCTGCGCGCCTCGGTGAAGACCAACGAGTGGATCCGCGCCAACCCCGAGAAGGCGAAGGCCGCGGCGAACGCGCAGTTGAAGACCGACACCGGCAAGGCGCTGCCCGCCGACGTCATCGACCCGGCGTGGCGGTCCATCCAGGTCACCGACGACCCGCTGGCGGCCACGCTGAAGACCGAGGCCCAGCACGCGGTCGAGGCGGGGCTGCTGGAGAAGCCGGACCTGACCGGCATCTACGACCTGGCACCGCTGAACAAGGTCCTCAAGGGCGAGGGCAAGGACGAGGTCGACGACGCCGGACTCGGCACGACGTCGTGAGCAAGGCACTGATCCCGAAGAGTTCCCAGGAGGTGACGACCATGGCAACCGCCCTCGCCAAGGCCGCCGACACGGATGTGTCCGTGGAGCATGCCGCGCGCATCGAGCACGTCTCGAAGTCCTTCGCCGGCCCCGCCGGGCAGCAGCTCGTCCTCGACGACATCACGCTCGATGTCGCGCCGGGCGAGTTCGTCACCCTCCTCGGGGCGTCCGGCTGCGGCAAGTCGACGCTGCTGAACCTGGTGGCCGGGCTGGACAAGCCCAGCGCCGGCGCCATCACGACGGACGGCCGCCCCGCGCTGATGTTCCAGGAACACGCCCTGTTCCCGTGGCTGACCGCGGGCAAGAACATCGAACTCGCCCTCAAGCTCAGGGGCGTTGCCAAGGCCGAGCGGCGCGAACGGGCCGAGGAGCTCCTCGAACTGGTGCGGCTGAAGGGCGCGTACGGCAAGCGGGTGCACGAGCTGTCGGGCGGTATGCGCCAGCGCGTCGCCATGGCGCGGGCGCTCGCCCAGGACAGCAAGCTGCTGCTGATGGACGAGCCGTTCGCGGCGCTCGACGCGATCACGCGGGACGTGCTGCACGACGAACTGACCCGGATCTGGCGCGAGACGCGGCTTTCGGTCCTGTTCGTCACGCACAACGTGCGCGAGGCGGTCCGGCTGGCCCAGCGTGTGGTCCTGCTGTCCTCGCGCCCGGGGCGGGTCGCGCGTGAGTGGACGGTCGACATCCCGCAGCCGCGCCGCATCGAGGACGCCGCCGTGGCGGAACTGTCCCGGGAGATCACCGAAGAACTGCGTGGGGAGATCCGCCGTCATGGCCAGCACTGAGACGAGCGCCGCCAAGGACGGCAACGATCTCGCCGGACTCGAAGCGGGCCTGGACGCCCTGGAGACGGTCCAGTCGAGCCGTACGCCGTTCCGCAAAACCCTGACGCAGAAGGTCCTCCCACCGCTCGTCGCCATCGCCCTGGTACTGGCGGCGTGGCAGTTCCTGGTGTCGTCCGGGATCGCCGACGACCCGGCCAAGCTGCCCTCGCCCTCCGACGTATGGGGCGAGCTGCGCGAGTCCTGGCTCCAGGGCACGCTCCACGAGTACATCTGGACGTCCGTCTCACGCGGTCTGCTCGGCTTCCTGCTGGCGCTGGCGATCGGTACACCGCTGGGGCTGCTGGTGGCGCGGGTGAGGTTCGTGCGCGCGGCGATCGGGCCGATCCTCTCCGGCCTTCAGTCGCTGCCGTCGGTCGCCTGGGTGCCGCCGGCCGTGATCTGGCTGGGCCTGAACGACCAGATGATGTTCGCGGTGATCCTGCTCGGCGCGGTGCCCTCGATCGCCAACGGGCTGGTGTCCGGCGTCGATCAGGTGCCGCCGCTGTTCCTGCGGGCGGGCCGCACGCTGGGCGCGACAGGGCTGAAGGGCACCTGGCACATCGTGATGCCGGCCGCGCTGCCCGGCTACCTCGCGGGCCTGAAGCAGGGCTGGGCCTTCTCGTGGCGTTCGCTGATGGCCGCGGAGATCATCGCGTCCTCCCCCGACCTGGGCGTGGGCCTGGGCCAGCTCCTGGAGAACGGCCGCCAGACCAGTTCCATGTCCATGGTCTTCTTCGCCATCCTGCTCATCCTGATCGTCGGTATCGCCATCGATCTGCTGATCTTCAGCCCGCTGGAGCGGTGGGTGCTGCGCAGCCGCGGTCTGCTGGCAAGGAGCTGAAACCCCGTGTTCACGAAGCCGGTTCTTCTCGTCATCGCCCACGGCAGCCGCGATCCGCGGCATGCCGCGACGGTGCACGCCCTGGTGCGCCGGGTGCGCTCGCTGCGCCCGGACGTGCGGGTGGAGACCGGGTTCCTGGACTTCAACATCCCGTCGGTGCAGGGGGTGTTGGAGTCGCTGGCGGCGGAGGGCGTCCGTGACGTCGTGGCGCTGCCCCTGCTGCTGACGCGGGCGTTCCACGCGAAGGCCGACATCCCCGCGGTGCTGCGGGACGCGCCGCCGCAGCTACGGATCCGGCAGGCGCGGGTGCTGGGGCCGTCGCCGCTGCTGCTGTCCGCCCTGGAACGGCGTCTGTACGAGGCGGGCCTGACGCCCGCCGACAAGTCCTCGACCGGGGTCGTGCTGGCCTCGGCGGGGTCCACCGACCCGGAGGCGATCGCAGTGATCGCAGAAATCGCGCGGGAGTGGCGGCACACCGGTTGGTGCGCCGTGCGGCCTGCGTTCGCCTCCGCATCTCTGCCGCGCACCGAGGACGCGGTGCGCGAACTGCGGGCGCTGGGCTGCGCGCGCGTGGCCGTGGCCCCGTACGTGCTGGCGCCCGGGTTCCTCCCGGACCGGATCGCGCGGGGCGCGGCCGAGGCGGACGTCCTGGGAGGCGTGCTCGGGGCGGCGCCCGAGGTGGCGCGGGTGCTGCTGCAGCGGTACGACGCGGCGGGAGTGCCGGTGTTGGCGGCGGTCGGGGCCTGAGACTGTCACGCCGGTGGACCGGGAAGCTCAGCGCAGCCCGGCGACCGCCTCGTCGGCCAGCCGTACCAGTTCCCCCACCGGCATCGACCCCGCCGCCCGCCGTTCCCGCGCGAAGGTGCCGGCGAGGCGCTGCAGGAGTTCGTTCAGCGGGGTCGGTACGCCGTGCAGGCGGCCCAGCAGGGTGATCTCGCCGTTGAGGTAGTCGGCCTCGATGGTGCCGGTGCCGCGGGTGAGGGACTGCCAGGAGGAACCGCCGCCGCGCGGGGCGCCGTCGAGGGGGACGAGGGTGACCTTGTCGCCCCGTACCGCCCGCTGTTCCTCGGGGCTCACATACGCGATCCGGGCGGCGTCGAGCACGGCCGCGCCCTCCGCCCGCACGCGCCGGAACAGCGCGGCGGCCTCCTCGCTGTCGACGGGGCCGGTCAGCGCTTCCAGGGCGTTGCCGAGGTTGGCGAGCAGCTTGGCGTACTGCCAGCGGGCCACGTCCGCCACGACCGGCGCCTCGAAGTGCGACTTCTCCAGGTCGGCGGCGACACGGCGGGCGGTCTCGTCGGTGCCGTGCGGGTGGCGGCCGAGGTGCAGGATGCCGGTGAGGGGTGCGCCGGCGGCGGAGACGACGCCGGGTTCGACGTACGTGGCGGGCAGCCAGACGCAGACGCCGTAGACCCGCCGGAACAGCCGCAGGGCGAGGCGCTGGCTCTCCACGCCGTTCTGCGCGCAGAGCAACGGCAGTCGCTCGGCGGCGGTGCCGCCGCCCGCGACCGGGGCGGGGGCCCAGGTCTCCAGTGCGGCCGCGCTGTCCTGGGTCTTGACGGCGAGGACGAGGACGTCGTCGGGGCGGAGCTCCCCGAGCGCGGCCGGCCCGTCGACGACGGGCAGCCGGTGGGTCAGCTCGCCCTCCGGCACCCGGAGTCGCAGCCCGCGCTCCCGCAGGGCCTCGTGATGCGCACCGCGCGCGACCAGTACGACGTCGTGTCCCGAGCCCGCGAGGCGTCCGCCGATGACGCCGCCGACCGCTCCTGCCCCGATGATGATGTAGCGCATGGGATGAGCCTCGCACAGCCGTCCGCCGGGTCGACCTCGCCCCTGGGGGAGGTCGTCCCTGAGCTCCACGAGGACCGCCGGATCACCGAGTACCGCCTGCCGGACGGGAGATGGCGGCTGGTCGACCCGCACGTGCTGCATCCGCCGTACGCCCACCTGGACTTCGACCCGGTGGACGTGCCGGCCCTGGGAGGCGGCCCCGGAGCCGTTCGGGTTCTCGCTGGGAGCCGCCGGCCGTCCACCACGACCTGGGCCCGCGCGCGGTCACGCTTGTGCGGCGTTGAACGGCGTCCCCTGGTGGAAGTACATCTGCCACCCGTCCCGCGTCCGCCGCCACAGCGAACTGCGGTGCGCGTGGCTGCCGCCGTACACCGTGTCGAAGGTGAGATGGACGACGTCGGGGGCCAGCCGGGCGCCCCGGATCTCGGAGGTGACGACGTACCGGTCCGACTCCGACGGATCGGTGTCCGCGGGCAGGCGGGCCAGGGTCGAGGCCCGGTCCCAGCGCCGTCCCGAGGAACCGAACTCATGGAACTCGGGGTGCAGCAGCGCCCCGAGCAGTTCGGGGGAACGGCGGACATCGGGGTCGAGCAGCCTCAGCTCGCCTTCGATGGCGGCCCGCACGGCGGAATCATGCTCAGTCACCTGTCATCTCCACGAGTTTCACGACGGTGTTCCAGTTGCGGCTGGTGGCGATCACACCACGGGTGAAGCGCGGTCGCGACAGCATTTCGGCGAGTTTGGAGCGGCCGAGGCCGTTCGGGGCGTACAGGTACAGCGCCCGGTCCCCGAGCCGGAACTCCTCCGGCAGGTGGGCGGTGCGGTCGATCTCGGCGAAGCGCTCGGCGGTCACCGGGGCGGAGAAGTAGGTGACATGGAGCTGCTTGGGCTCCAAGTCGGCTGCCGGGAAGGGGCAGTTGTCGACGATCGCCTTGAGGTAGGCGTGGTCGCGCACGATCACGTCGACGCCGAACCCGAAGTGCTTCTCGATCGCCGAGGCGAGCTCCCCGGCGAGGGACTCCTCGTCGCCGTGGCCGCAGGCGAAGACCGCCTGGCCGCTCTGCAGGTAGGTGCGGACATCGTCGTAGCCGAGGCCGGTCATGAGGGTGCGCAGGTCGGCCATCGGGACTCTTCTGCTGCCGCCCACGTTGATTCCGCGCAGCAGCGCCGCATACGTCGTCGTCATCCGGCCACCCTAAGGCGGTCCGGCGGCGTCGGGGCGGTCGTCGTGCCCCGTGGGGGTGGGCACGACGACCGGAACCCGTAAGTTACTTACCGGTCAGCATGAAGCACAAGCCTCTTCGTCACCGAGGCGTTCCCGCCTCTCGCACGGCGGCCAGCTCGGCCTCGATCAGGTCGGCGGCCCGCCGCGTGCCGCCCTCCTGGGCCATGTCCGCCTGGATGCCCTTCAGGCGCCGGGCGACCTCGGGGTCGTCGACGAGCGCGAGGGCCGTCTCGCGCAGGGTCTCGGCGGTGGCCTCCGTCATGGGGAGGTGCCGGGCGACGCCGAGCGCCTGGAGCACGTCCGCGTTGCCGAACTGGTCCACGGCCTGCGGTACGGCGATCATCGGGGTGGCCGTGGCCAGGCCCTCCTGGCTGCCGCCGGCGCCGGCGTGGGTGACGAACAGGTCCGCCTGCTTCAGGATCGCCAACTGCGGTACCCAGGAGCGCACTTCGACGTTCGCGGGCACCTCTCCCAGCTCGGCGGGATCGACGTGCCTGCCGATCTGCAGCACCAGATGCCAGCCCGGCAGATCACCGAAGGCCCTGACGCACTCCCGGTAGAACGCGGGCTGCTTGGTGAACGCCGACCCGAGAGAGACGAGCGCGACCTTCTCGGCGCCCGCCGGCCGCCGCCAGTCGCCCTCGGCGGCGCGGTCGCCCTGGCAGGCGCCGACGAAGGTGTACACGGACTCGTCCACGCGATCGGCGTGGGGCTGCAACGCCCGGGGGATGAGGACGAGCGAGCGGTCGGGCCGGCCGACGAACGGATCGGGGTGCCGGGTGACTCCGTTCTCCTCCAGCCAGGCGTGGAACCGGCGGTAGTACGCCTGTCCGCGCTCGGTCTTCTTCGGCTCCGCCCACATCGGCTCGGCGACTTCCTCCTCGTAGCCCTCCCAGGCGACCAGGTTCGGCGAGAGCGAGATCGCGGGCACACCCCAGCGGTGGGCGAGGACGCGGGCCGGGTACGAGGTGATGTCGTGCAGGACGAGGTCCGGCTCGTCGCCCTCGTACGCCTCGATCAACTGGGGGAGCGCCTGGATCGCGTCGTTCAGGAACGGCTCGACGTTGTCCAGCAGCGTGCTGCCCCAGGCCTCCGGGGCGGCGTCGGGCCCGGGCAGGGTCGAGTTCCAGAGCCTTGGCTCGGCGCCGGTCTCGGCGACCTTGTCGGCGAACGCGGGCGGAATCGCGTACGTGACCCGGTGGCCGCGCGCCACGAGCTCCCGGATCACCTCCAGGCTGGGGTTCACGTGGCCGTGGGCGGCGATGGAGAACATGGCGATGTGAGCGGGACTGGTCATGACGGCCACCCTAGACGAGACGATACGTCTCGTACAACTTCTTTCACGGTGCCAGGACCTCGTGCAGCCTCAGCCACGCCCACGGCGGCACCTCGCCGACGAGGACCCCCGCGTCGAGACGCGCCGCGCGGAACGCCGCGTCGACCCGCCGCCTCGGGTACGCCCGGCGCAGCGACGCGTGCAGCGAGCCGCCGACACCCGAGAAGCCCAGCTCGACCAGACGCCCCCAGCTCGCGTACGCGTCGGCGTCGAGCAGCGGGGTGCGGCGGCGCTCGATCCGTACGATCCCGGCGTCCACGCGCGGCACGGGCCGGAAACTGCGCCGCCCGACCCGGCCGACCAGCCGCCACTCGTGGCGGGGCCAGGTCAGGACCGTCAGCCGGCTCCAACTGCCGTAACCCCCGGTGCGTTTACGGGCGTACTCGAGCTGGGTCAGGAGCGTGGCGTCGGTGAGGGCGGGTGCCCGCAGGCACCAGTCGACGATGGCGGCGGTGCGGGAGAAGGGCACGTTCCCGGCGACGGAGAACGGTGTGCGCGGGGGGCGTGCGGCGAGGAAGTCGGCGCCGATGACGCGTACGTGAGGGGTGTCCGTGAAGCGCGTGCGCAGTGCGGGGACGAGCCGTGGGTCGATCTCGTAGGCGAGGAGGCTGCGGCAGCGCGGGGCGAGCAGCTCGGTCAACGCGCCTTTTCCGGCCCCGACTTCGAGCAGGAGCGGTGTCTGGTGTCCGTGTGGTACGGCGAGCCGGGCGAGCTGTCCGGCGGCGGCGCGGTCGGTGAGAAAGTTCTGGGAGAGCGCGCGGGAGGCGCGGGTGGGGCGGGCCACGGCCTGCGGTCCTTGTCTTCCGTGAAGAGGGAGAGGGCAGACGAAGGCCCTGACCGGAAGACAGGAGGAAGCGGGAAGCAGGAAAAGCGGGTCCGCGTGCGATCAGCGGCGGGCGCGGCTCTCCGGGCCGGTCAGGGCTCCGGGGCCGCGGCGCATCCGTACGGAGTGCGCGTGGCCCCGGCTGTGACCGGTGACGGAGATCGCGTTGTTCGCTGCCATGTGCCGCACGTTAGGTGCGGCCGGCCGACGCGTTCAACCGAATTACGGCGGCGCGGCGTCAGCGCTGGTAGCGCGCCAGCACCAGGTTCCCGTCCTCCTCCAGGCGCCGGCGCAGTTCACCGAGTCCGATCGCGCCGCTGTAGTACTCCTGGAACGCCGGGGTCGCCACCTTGTCCTTCCACTCGGGATAGCCCCGCACGGACTGTGCGGGCGCCGAGCGCAGGTGTGCGGCGAGGGCCGTGCCGGTCGCCCAGTCGTCGTCGGTGGTGTGCAGGGCCGGGTCCCTCAGCGCCTCGGTGCCGGTGGGCAGCATCCAGTCGCCCAGCGCCAGGCGCACCATGTTCTGCGGCCGCAGCAGGAAGTCGATGAACGCGGCCGCCTCCCGCTTGTGCGGGCTGTCCTCGGCGATGGACAGGGTCTGCGGGCTGACGCCCTGGGTGAGCCCGTCGGCGCCCGCCGGGGCGGGCAGCACCTGCCAGTCGAAGCCCTTCGGCGCCTGCTGCACGATCTGCTGGCGGTACGAGAAGCCGAGCGGGACCATCGCGTACCTGCCCCCGAAGAAGCCGGGCAGGGTGTCCGAGCCGCCGCTGCCCAGGGTCGTGGGTGAAGCGCTGCGGTCGGTGTTCGCCTGGTCGTGGATCGTGCGCGGTACGACCTGGTCGCCCGCCCGGAACCGGATCGTCACCTTGCCGTCGGCGCCCCGGTGGAAAAGCCGCCCGCCCGCCGACAGCGACAGGTTGAGGGTGGCGGAGACGGGCTCCTTGAGCGGCCAGGCGACGCCGTACCTGCCGTTCCCGCTCAGCCGCTCGGTGACCTTCCGGAACTCGGACCAGCTCCACGGGTGTTCCGGCGTCGGAACGCGTACCCCGGCCTCCTTCAACCAGGTCGCGTTGGCGATCAGCACGCGCGGCTCCTGGAGGAAGGGCACGCCGTAGATCCCGTCCCCGAAGGTCGCCGTCTCCCAGCTGCGCCGCGGGATGTCCGACCTGAGCCGCTCGGGCAGCAGGTCGGTCAGGTCGGCGAGGTAGCCGCCGTACGCGAAGTCCGCGAGGTCGTCGGAGGCGTCGTGGATGATGTCCGGGGCCTCACCGCCCTCGAAGGAGGTGAGCAGCTGGTCGTGGACGCTGTCCCAACTGCCCTGCACATACTCGACCCTGACGTCCGGATGGGTCGCGTTCCACTCCTTCACCAGTTCCTTGTTGACCTCGACGGACTCCTCCTGCCAGGCCAGGGACTGGAAGCGCAGGGTGACGGGTCCGACCGATCCGCCGCCGTCGTCACCGGTGCATCCGGCGAGCAGCAGGGCGAGGACGACGACCAGGGCCGACAGGGGTCTCGTACGCATCAGCCTCGTACGCATCAGTTCTTCACCGCCCCGGCGAGCATGCCGCCCGTGATCCGCCGCTGGATGACCGCGAACACCACCAGCGAGGGCAGCGTCGCGAGGAACGCGGCGGCGGCCAGCGGGCCGAGGTCCGCGACACCCTCCGCGCCGATGAAGTGGGTCAGGACGACCGGCAGGGTCTGCTTCTCCGGGGTCTTCAGCAGCACGAGCGCGAAGAAGAACTCGTTCCACGCCGTGACGAAGGCGAACAGCGCCGTCGCCACGATCCCCGGCGCGAGCAGCGGCGCGGTCACCGACACCAGCGTCCGCACCCGCCCGGCGCCGTCGACCGCCGCCGCCTCCTCCAGCTCGGGCGGCACCGCGCGGACGTACCCGACGAGCATCCACAGCGCGAACGGCAGCGCCCACACCACGTACACCATGACCAGCCCCGGCACGGAGTTGATCAGCCGCAGGTTCTTCAGCACCAGGAACAGCGGGATGATCACCAGCACGAGCGGGAACGCCTGGCTCACGACGACCCAGCCGGTCGCCGCGCGCGCGAGCCGGGTGCGGTGACGGGCCATGACGTACGCCATCGGGGTCGCGAGCAGTACGGCGATCAGAGCGGCGCCGAGCGCGGCGATCAGGGAGTTGAGGGCGGCGTGCAGCAGGGGCTGTTCGTCGAAGGCCTGGCGGAAGTTGGCGAGGGTGGGGTCCCGCGGGATCCAGGTGGGGTGCAGGCTGCCGAGTTCGCGGGGCGGCTTGAAGGCGGTGGAGACCAGCCACAGGAAGGGGAAGGCGAGGAAGAGGAGGTAGGCGAGCAGCGCGACGTACTGTCCGGCGCGGCCGGTCCGGCTCGTCCTCATGCGTCGTCACCTCCCCTGAGCCGGCCCACCAGGAAGAGGGCGAGGAGTATCGAGATCACCGCGACCATCACGCATCCCATCGCCGCCGCGTAGCCGAACTGCCCGTAGCGGAAGGCCTCTTCGTAGGCGAACAGCATGGGCAGGCGGGTGCGGCCGCCCGGTCCGCCGCTGGTGAGCACGTAGACCAGGGCGAAGGAGTTGAAGTTCCAGATCAGGTTGAGCGCCGTGATGGACAGGGCGACGGGTCTGAGCGCCGGCCAGGTGACCGTGCGGAAGCGGCGCCAGGCGCCGGCGCCGTCCACGGCCGCCGCCTCGTGCAGTTCGCGCGGGGTGTTCTGCAGGCCGGCGAGCAGGGCGACCGTCGTGGTCGGCATCCCCGCCCAGACGCCCACGACGATGACGGCGGGCAGGGCGGTGCCGAGGCCGCTGAGCCAGTCGCGGCCGTCGCCGAGCCCGAGGTCGCGGAGTGTCTCGTTGAGGATGCCCGCGTCGGGGTTGTAGACCAGCCGCCACATGACGCCGACGACGATCTCGGGCATCGCCCACGGGACGATCGCGAGGGCGCGGGCCAGCCATCTCAGGCGCAGGTCCTGGTTGAGCAGGAGGGCGAGGCCGAGCGCCAGCAGGAACTGCGGCACGGTGACGCCGACGGCCCAGACCAGGCCGATCCGGAACGACTCCCAGAACAGGGTGTCGTGCAGCAGATCCCGGAAGTTGAGAGCGCCGATCCACTGGGTGGGCCGGGTGCGCCCGGACTGCGCGTCGGTGAAGGCCAGCAGGATGCCGTAGAGGAGCGGTCCGACGCTGAGGATCAGGATGGGGATCAGCGCGGGCAGGACGAGGAACCACGCACCGTGATCCGTGACGCGCCGCCGTCTCCTCGCGTCGGGCGCGGGTCTCACCGACCTCTCCGCCTCGGTCACCGATGTCACGGAATCAGCCCCTTTACGCGGCTCGGACGGGCCTCGTCATGGTCGTGAAGGGGCACTGCCCCGTCAAGACCGCGCGCACACGGTCCGACCTGTGGGAATGCGACACTGGCCGGCGGGTGGCGGGAAGTCGACGCCACCGGTGGCGATCGACACGGCAGCGGGCCGGACGGGACAGGAGGCGGACGATGGACGAGGCACGGGCGCGGGACGTACTGGCCGCGGCGGGAGTGCTGCCGGGGCCGGCGCGGGACGCGCGCCTGCTGTCCCTCGGCGAGAACGCGGTGTTCGCCGCCGGTGGCCTGGTCGTCAAGGTGGGCCGCGACGCCGAACTCCTCGGCCGGTCGCGCCGCGAACTGGACATCGCGGTGTGGCTGGCCGAGGCGGGCGTACCGGCCGTGCGGGCGGCCGAGCCCGAGGCGCTGCTGGTGGAAGGGCATCCGGTGACGGTGTGGCACCGGCTGCCCGATCCGGTACGGCCCGCCGGGCCACGGGATCTGGCCGAACTCCTACGCCTCGTGCACGCCCTGCCCGCGCCGACGTTCTCCCTGCCGCCCCGGGAGCTGCTGGGTGGTGTGGAGCGGTGGCTGCGGCTGGCGGGCGACGCGATCGACCCGGCGGACGCGGCGTATCTGCGAAAGCGGCGGGACGGGTTCGCGACGGCCGCGGCCGGGCTGACGCCGCGTCTGGCACCGGGGCCGATCCATGGGGACGCGCTGCCCCGCAATGTGCACGTGGGCCCGGACGGGCCGGTGCTGGTCGACCTGGAGACGTTCTCAGCGGATCTGCGGGAGCACGATCTGGTGGTCATGGCGCTCTCCCGGGACCGGTACGCACTGCCCGCGGCGGCTTATGAGTCGTTCGTCGAGGTGTACGGCTGGGATGTGCGGGAGTGGGAGGGGTGTGCGGTGCTGCGGGGGGCACGGGAGACGGCCAGTTGTGCGTGGGTGGCACAGCATGCGCCGAGCAGCCCGAAGGCTCGGGCCGAGTTCGAGCGGCGGGTGGCGTCACTGCGCGAGGGCGATCGGACGGTGCGCTGGCATCCGTTCTGAGGTTCCCCGTCGGGGGTGGACCCGTTGTCGCTGTCATCCATTGTCGCGGTCCGCGAAGGTGCCTGTCACCGTTCTCCGGAATGATCTTTACACCCGATACGCGCGCATAGGGTTGCGGGTGGCGAGCAGAACGCACCTACCTCACCCGGGAGTGGAAAGTGGCGCAAGACGTTGCCGCGCTGGCGGAGGAACTCACGGCCATGGCTGCGGCCGATCACCGATCCTCGGTCCACGCGCACAGCGATGACTTCGCCGAGCAGTTGGCGTGGCGCCGGCTGACCGCACGGCATGGCGACCGACTCGGCGAGATCATGGACGAGTACGGCTGGCCGACGGCAGAACTGGTCGGCGCGGAGGCCGCCCGCTCGGCATGGCTGATCGCCCAGCACGCCGACCGGCAGCTCGACGTCCAGCGACGTGCGCTCCACCTGATGGAGCAGGCGGTTTCGGCAGGCTCGGCCGGCCCGCGCGAGCTGGCCTTTCTGCGCGACCGCACGCTGGTCAACGAGGGCCGCGAACAGATCTACGGCACACAGATCGCCGGCGTGGAGGACGGGGCACCGGTTCCGTGGCCCTGCGAAGATCCCGATCGTATGGACGACCTCCGCGCGGAGGTCGGCATCGAACCCTTCGCCGAGTACGTTGCCAGGTTCTCCGGGCGCTGAGCGCGCCGCGCGGCGGGTTCACGCGCCGTAGAACACGAAGGCGCCCCAGGCCGCCGAGTCGGCGAAGGCGCGCAGCCGGTAGGTGTCCCGGGTCGTGGCCAGGTGCCGGTGTCCGTCGCAGTCGGACGGCTCCTCGGCCGGTGTCGCCTGAGCGGGGCCGCGGTTCGCCTCGGGTGTGCCGGCGACCGCGTGCGCCAGGCGCAGCATGTCGCGGCTCAGGCGGTCGGTGTCGGGGGCGCGGTGCGGTGACTCCAGCCTGGTGCACGCCCAGTCGACCAGGTCGGCGGCGGTCATGGCGGCCATCCGGCGTTGGGCGCGGGACAGCGCCGCCGCCACGACGCCGGCGTCCCAGGCCGGTTCGGCGGCCAGTGCCTCGTAGAACAGGGACATCAGGACCGCCGTCTCGTGGTCCAGCACCGGCCATTGGCTCACCACCAGCCCGCGCGCCCCGGCGGACAGCAGGGCGTGTCCCAGGCCCACCAGTTCGTCGCCTTGCCGCACGCGATGGCGTCCGCTGCCGCAGGCGCTGAGGGTGACGAGCGCACCGGACCAGTCCATGGCGGCGAGCTGTCGGACCGTCACGGTCTGTTTCCCGGCGGCCCCGGCGAGCTTCAGGCCGCTGCGCTCGGGCCGGCGTTCGTCGAACGTGGCGTGACAGGCGAGGTGGACCAGGGACAGCCGGTCCGCGGAGCCGACCGCCTCCGCCAGCCAGTCGCCGGTGGCGGTGTCACCGACCTGTGCCGTACCGCCCATCCGGACGGCCACCTCGGCGCATTCGCTGCGGCAGTAGGCGAGTTCCGCGCCGTCCTCCCCGCGCCCGTCGCCCGGGTGGCCGCCGACCACGACCGCTCCGTCGCGGTGCCACGCGCCGCCGCCGGAGCGCAGCAGCGACGCGGACGGCAGATACCGCAGGGCCGGGCCCGGGCGCCGCCCTGTGGTGTCGGGGGACAGATGCAGCGGCACCCCGTGCAACGGGCCGTGCGGAACCACCAGCACCGAGGAGCCGGCATCCGCGACGCCCTCCACGACCGACCGCAGCGCCGCGTGCAGGGGCCCGCACAGCACCGCGCCGAGCGCCCGCTGCCGGTCGCCGTAGGACCGGGGCGTGAGCAGGGCGCGTACGTCCCCGGTGGTCCTGTCCAGCCCCAGCGCCTCGTGGCTGCCCAGGGTGACGAGCCGGGGCTCGGTCCGGCCCGGCTCGACGACGAAGGCGTACAGGGACTCGTGGCCGGTCCAGAACTCGACCAGGGCGGACGCGCCGGAGCGGTCGAGGAGGCGGGCCGCTTCCGGGGACGTGATGGGTTCGGCCATCCGGTGGCCCCGGACCTCCGGGTGGGTGGGCGCGAGCCGGTCCCACAGCTCGGCCAGTTCCCGGCGGACCTCGTCGAGCTGTTCCTCCACCCTGATCAGGCGGCGGACGCGCTCGTCGGCCTCCTCCGCCTCGTGTCGTGCGGACAGTTCGCCGCGCAGTTCGCGCTGCCGCCCCCACAACTCGTGTTCCCGCAGGAGCGAGTCGTCGGTGGCCGGGCCCACGGCATCGTGCCGTACGGCGTCCAGGAGCGAGCGGGTCTTCGCCCGTTCGGCCAGCGCGAACGCCTGGGCGACGCCGCCGACCGCGAGAGCGACCTCGACCGCCTCCCCGTACGGCGGGGTGGTGAAGGTGTGGAAGTCGGGCAGCGGGCCGAGGTCCAGGGCCTGCCGGCGGACCTCCTCGTAGGCGTCGCACGCGGCCACGAGCAGGTCGAGCAGGTCCTGGCCGCGCTCCTTGGCGGCGAACCGGTGCCGGCCCGCTTCCGCGTACGCCGCCAGCACCGTCTGGGGGTCGGACCGCTGATCTCCGAGGGCGGTGAGCCGTTCGAGGGTCTCGGTCGCCGCCTCGGTCCGCCCGCTGCGCCGGAGGGTGCGCAGCCGGATGGCCAGTCTGAGTGCGAGCCGGTACTGGTGGGGCCCGTCCGCTCGTCCGGCGGCGCGAAGGCTCCGTTCCCCGTAGGCGTCGGCCAGGTCCCAGGCGTCGTAATCGGCGCAGAGCTGGGCGAGTGTGCCCTCGATGACTCCGTCGCCGGCGTCGATCACGTCCTCCGGCACGGCGGACGCGGCCGGCCCGAGCCGCCTGAGCATCCACACCCGGTGCAGCGCACGCGCGCGCAGGAGCAGACCGAGCCGGTCCTCCTCGCCGATGTCGAACCGGTTCTCGACCATGGCCAGATGCGTCAGGGCGATGGACTCGCGCAGGGCGTCGCCGAGGGCGTGGGACAGGTTCCGGGACCGGGAGAGCACCTTGTGGGCACGCTCGGCCGCTCCCGCGTAGACCAGGACGAGGCCCAGCAGGTTCCACACCGGGGCCAGGCAGTGCACGGCCTGGAGATGCTCCCACTGGCTCTCGGCGCGCAGCAGCAGCGCCTCCGCGCCCGCCAGGTCGCCCGCCTCGCATCGCGCTTCCGCCGCGGCGAGCAGGTTGTTGCCGTCGAGCGCGCTGAGACCGATGTCCAGCGCGATGTCGGCGTCCGAGACCGACGCGGGGCCGTCCTCGGGCCCGGCTGCGAACCGCTCGCGCACCACGGCGGAGGTGCGTGCCTCGATCCGCGCGACCCGTTCGTCGTAGAGAGGCCCGTAATGCTCCTCGTCGACCTGGGCGTTGAGCCGTACGCCCAGATCGTGCGCCCGCGTGAACGCGGCGCCGCAGTCGTCCTTGCGGCCCGCCCTTCTGTGGATGTCCGCCAGGTTCATCCATGCCTTGTACGCGTCGTGGTGGGCCCCCGCGGCGTCCAGCAGCCCGGCGGCCTCCTCGGCGTGCCGGGCGGCCTCGTCGTAACGACCCTGCCGGCTGAGTTCCACGGCGAGGTTGTCGCTGACGACACCGCGCAGCGTCTCGGGCAGCTCCGCGACCTCAAGGGCCCGGCGCAGCAGGTCCTCGGCGCCGTCCAGACCGTGGCGCGTGGCGGTCAGGGCGTGGTTCTGCAGGACCGTCGCATGGCCGACGGTGTCGCCCGCGGCGAGGGCGGCCCGCGCGGCCTCCTCGAACAGGCCGAATGCCTGTTTCGGCCGCCGTTGAGCCGAGGCGGTCAGCGCCAGCCCTTCCAGCGCGGCGCTTCTCATGCGCTCGTCGGGCGCCGCGGCGAGGCACGTCCGGTAGTAGGAGACCGCCGCGTCCAGACGTCCCTCGGTACGTGCCGCCTGACCGAGCAGCCGGTACAGCAGGAACCGCGCGTCGGCGTCGGCCACCTGGAGGTACTCGGACTCCAGGGCGAGCAGCACCTGGACCGCCTCCGCGAGGCGGCCCTGGGCCAGTTGGCGCTGCGCGTGCAGCAACGCCTGGTAGACGAAAGCGAGTTCGTTCGCGGCATCCGGGGCGGGGTCCCGGTCGGGGGCGGTGTCGGGCAAGGTCATGCCTCCAGGTCTGCCGGCGATCCGGTCACTGGCTTACCCCGAACCGCCGTGCCCTTAGACATACTTGTGGACATACTTGGGTTCATGAACGACTCAGAGGAGCCCGAGCCGCCGACGCCCTCGCAGGGGGACACCCGGTTCGGCCCTGACGGCGAACTGCTGTACTGGGACGGCAGTCGTTGGCTGCCCTACCAGCGGCTGGTGGACGCCATGGGCGCCATGTTCCAGTTCCGTGACGCCGACTCCGAAGCGGAAGACCTTTGACCTCGCCCACTCCCGCGGCGTTCCCGGCCGCCCCCGACCCCTCCGGTTCCCAGGCGCCCGCCGATCCCGTCGCCACCGGGTCCGTCGACGCGGTGGCCGATCTGCGGGCGACCGCTCGCTGGACCGTCGCCGCCGCGGCCGGAGTCGGAGCGCTGCTGTTGGGCGCCGGGCCGCTGGCGGCGGTCGGCAAGGTCGACGGCTGGCCCGACGCGCTGACGGCGTTCGGCGGCCTGACGCTGGCGATGCTGGGCGTCGGATGGGCCATCTGGCAGACCGGCGAGGCCCTGACCCCGTGTCTGGCCACGCTCGCGGACCTGGACGCGCCGGGCATGGCGGGCCTGCGTGCGGCCGTCGCCCGCAACCCCTCGGCCTTCTACGGCCCCTACGCCTCCCTCGACGACCTGTGCGCCCGGCACCTGACGCACGAGAGGATCGCCTCCGACCTGGCGGTCAAGCTCGCCCGGGAACAGGATCCCGCACGGGCACGGGTTCTCGAACAGGGCCTGGCCGATGCCCGCGCCAACGCCGAGCAGGCCCGCATGCTGCAACAGCGGCTGCTCGCCCTGATCCACGCCTGGTCGGTGCGCAACGCGGTGCGCCGGGCCCGGCTGCACACGCTCGCCGCCTTCGTCGTGGTCGCGGTCGGGGCGGTCCTGTTCCTCACGGCGACCTCCGACGGCTCCCCCGCCCGCCCCGCGAAGTCGGCACCGGCCTCCTCGACTCAGTCCTCCTCGACTCAGGTCTCCTCGTTCTCCGACTCGTGGGCGCCGACTTCCCGGTGAGGCCGCGGTGGGCTGTCCCGCCCCTGGACGGTGCGCGCGGCGCGGCGCAGTTCGGCCAGGACCGTGCGGACCGCTGCACGAGCCGTGCGCTCGGGGCGGTACAGGGCGTCGATGTGGCGCCGGGCCTGCACTCCGCTGAGCGGCCGGAGGACGAGGGCCGGATGCGGGCGCATCGTCCAGCGCGGCATCAGGGCGATACCGCCCCCGGCCGCCACGACCTCGGCCACGACCGCGAACTCGTTGATGCGGTGGGCCAGGTGGAGGCGGCGGCCGGCCGCCGCGGCGACGGCTTCGATGACCGCGAGGACGGGGAAGCCGTCGTGCACGGTGATCCACGGCTCGTCGGCCACATCGCGCGGGGTGACGCGGCGCTTGGCGGCCAGGCGATGGCCGGCCGGCATCGCCACGTCCAGCGGCTCACGCAGCAGCGTCGTCGTGGCCACCGTGTCCGGCCAGGGAGGGGCGTGGTCCAGGCGATGGGCGAGGACGAGGTCGTACTCCCGGGTGAGCCGGGGGAAGTCCTCCTGGGGTACGTCCTCGTCGACCAGCCTCGGGACCGGCCTGCCCGGCTCGGCGAGCGCGCGGAGCAGCAGCGGGAAGAACGCTGCGCCCGCGCTGTGGAAGGCCGCCACCGACACCTCCGCGTCCGGTCGCTCGACGAACTCCTCGACCGTGTGCCGAGCCCGTGCCAGCGCCGTCTCCACTCCCACGGCGGCGCCCGCCAGCGCCTGCCCGGCGTCGGTCAGCACGAGCCGGCGCCCCTGCCGCTCGGTGAGCGGCACCGGGATCGCGCGCTGCAGCAGCCGTAGTTGCTGGGAGATCGCCGAGGGCGTCACCAGCAGCGCCTCGGCGACCGCCGTGACACTGCCCAGTTCGCCCAGCTCCCGCAGGATCCGCAACTGCCGTTCGTCCATCGCCTCAGTGTAGGGACGACGATGTAGGACTGCTAAATGATCGTTTTAGAAAGTGGTACTGGGCTTCACGGACCTCTCCGGTGCACCGTGGGCGCGTGTCCGACGTCCGCCGTACCGATGTGGTACTCCTCCTTGTCGCGCTCGTCTGGGGTTCCAGCTACCTGTCCGCCCAGACGGCCACTGCCGCGCTCCCCGTCCTTCTGGTGCTGTTCGCCCGCTACGCCCTGTCCGCCCTCGCCTGTCTCGGCGTCGTCGCCTCCCGGCGGCGCGGGACTCGCCGGTGGACGCGTGAGGAACTGCGGGCCGGTGTGCCCCTGGGGGTGACCCAGGCCGCGGTCCTGGTCGTGGAGACGTACGGCGTCACCCACACCAGCGCCGCCAACGCCGGGCTCATCATCAGCCTCACCATCGTCCTCACCCCGCTCCTCGACCGCGGCGGCCGACGCGGTCCGCTGCCTGTCTCCTTCTTCGCCGCGACCGGTGTGTGCGTCCTGGCCGTCGGGCTGCTGATGTCCGGCAACGGCTTCCACGCCCCGCGCCTCGGCGATCTGCTGATGCTCGGCGCCGCGCTGATCCGGGCCGCGCATGTCGCGCTCGTCGGCCGCTTCACCACCGGGCGGGCGATCCGCCCGCTGCATCTGACGACCGTGCAGACCCTCGTCGGCACGGCCCTGTTCCTGCCGACCGCCGCCCATGACCTGCCGGCCCTGGTCCACGCGGACCCGGCGACCTGGGCCCAGTTGCTCCATCTCGCCCTGTTGTGCAGTGTGTTCGCCTTCCTGGCCCAGACCTGGGCCGTGCAGCGCACCTCCGCCAGCCGGGCCGGCCTGCTGCTCGGTACGGAGCCGGTCTGGGCCGTCGCGGTCGGCGTGGCCCTCGGCGGCGACCACCTCAGCCCGCTCACCGGCCTCGGGGCGGCCTTGATGGTCGCCGGCACGTACTGGGGGCAGGCGGTGGAACGGGCGCACCGCAGCGCACGGGAGCCCCGGCCTTCCTCCGTCCACCCTCTCGACCCGGACAAGCTCGATCCGGACAAGCTCGATCCAGACAAGGACTCCGCATGCCCGACCACACCGACCACACCGACCACACCCTCTACGACACTTACGACCACCTGATCTCCCTGCTCGACTCCTCCCACGTCGACTACCGTCTCCTCGACCACGAACCCGAGGGCGCCACCGAGGCCGTCTGCGCCCTGCGCGGGCATCCCGCCTCCGAGGCCGCGAAGTGCATCGTGCTGCGGGTCAAGGTGGACCGCCGCACCACCCGTCACGTCCTCGCCGTCGTCCCCGGGGACCGACGCGTGGACCTGGACGCGGTCCGGGCGCTGTTCGCGGCGCGCTACGTCGGCTTCAGCGATCCGGAGACCGCCGAGCGGCTGGCCCGTGCCGTCCCCGGCACCGTCCTGCCGTTCAGCTTCGACCCCGACCTCGAACTGGTCGCCGACCCGGACGTCGTGGCGCAGCCGAAGCTGTACTTCAACGCGGCCCGGCTGGACCGCTCGCTCCTCATCTCGGGCGCCGACTACGAGCGGCTGGCCAAGCCCCGCATCGAGCGCATCGCGGCACCGGCGTCGGCGTCGGCGCAGGTGTGACGGAGGGCGCCGCGAGGAGCGGATCGCCGCGGGCATGCCTTGCAGGAACGACGGCGCTCGGCCGGTGGCCAGCCGTCCGCCGTCGCGTACCGGCCGCCACGGAGACGGGTGCCACGGAGACGGGTGCGACGGAGACGGGTGCGACGGAGACGGGTGCGACGGAGACGGGTGCGACGGAGACGGGTGCGACAGGGACCGAGACCGGCCGACTCGGCGGACGGCACCTGGCGTCGCGCCGTCAGACCGCCTCGCCTCCCACCGCCTCCCCCACCGGCTCCCTCAGCGGCCACGTCCCGTCGACCACCGCCGTCGCGTCGCCCTTGCGGCGCAGGAAGTTCTGGAAGTCCGCCGCCCACTCGGCGTACCACTCGATCTGGCGGCGGTGCAGTTCCGCCGGGCCGAGGGCCGCGATCTTGGGGTGGCGGGTGGCTATCGCGCAGGCCAGGCGGGCCGCGGCGAGGGCGTCGGCGGAGGCGTCGTGCGCGGAGTCGAGGGAGATGCCGTACTCCCGGCAGACCGCTTCGAGGTTGCGCTTGCCGCGGCGGTAGCGGTCGGCCCAGCGGTCGATGGTGTACGGGTCGATGACCGGGGCGGGGGCGAGACCGCCGAGGCGGTCGCGCAGGGACGGCAGTCCGTACCGGCGCAGTTCGGCGGAGAGCAGGCTCAGATCGAAGGCCGCGTTGTAGGCGACGACCGGCACGCCCGTCTTCCAGTACCCCGCCAGGACGTCCGCGATGGCGTCGGCCACCTGGTCGGCCGGGCGGCCCTCGGCGGTCGC
Organism: Streptomyces sp. NPDC006385; assembly: GCF_040612485.1. NCBI lineage: Bacteria > Bacillati > Actinomycetota > Actinomycetes > Kitasatosporales > Streptomycetaceae > Streptomyces > Streptomyces sp. NPDC006385. The sequence continues at coordinate 15,392 of NZ_JBEXQG010000013.1, read as the reverse complement.
GCGCTCGCTGCTGATCCCGTGGACGGCCACCGCGTCCGCCGGGATCTCCACGCCGGGATCCGCCAGCCACTCCCTGTGCCCTATGGGCTGTCCGGCCCTGACCTCGATCACGGCGCCCGTGACGATGCGCGCCTCGCGCGGGTCGGTCCCGGTCGTCTCCAGGTCGAAGCCGATCAGCAGCTCGCGGTGCCAGCCCATGGGCGGTCCCCCTTCTTGGTGGTGCGTTCCCCCAGTGGTCTCCACCTTCCCATGGGCCACTGACAATCAGAGGACCGCATTCCGCTTCCGTGCCGGGACAGTGCGGGAAGAGGCCGTTCGGGAGGGGACAGTTCAGGACACCGGTCGCGAATCCGCCCACATGAGCTCGAACTCCTCGCGGTATGTGGGGAAAAGCCCGCCTTCATCGATCTCGTCCGACTTGACCACCCTGCTGCCGTTGCGCAGCACCAGGACCGGGGCCTCCAACCCGCGCGTCCGCCGCAGATAGGACTGCACGACCGCGATGCCGTCGGAACCGTCGCCGTCCACGAGGTAGGCCGTGAAGCGGGGTGTCTCGTCGAAGACCTGGATCTCGAAGGCGCCCGGGTCCCGCAGCCGGGACCGCACCCTGCGCATGTGCAGGATGTTCATCTCGACCGCACGGCTCAGTTCGCCCCTTTTGATGCCCAGTTCGCGCTCCCGCCGCTTGACCGCGCTGGAGGCCGGGTTCAGGAACAGCAGCCGCACCCGGCAGCCGGACTCCCCCAGCCGCACCAGGCGCCGCCCGGAGAAGTTCTGCACGAGCAGGTTGAGGCCGATGCCGATGGCGTCGAGCCGGCGCGCGCCGCCGAAGATGTCCTCGGCCGGGAACTGGCGCAGCAGCCGCACCCGGTCGGAATGCACGGCGACCACGTCGGCGTACCGGTCGCCGACCAGGTCCTCGACCGCGTCGATGGGCAGTCGGCGCGCGGACGGGACGTCGCCGCCGGCGCCGAGGACGTCGAGCAGCCGCGCCGAGGCCCGCTCGGCCTGGTTGAGCACGGCCTCGGACAGGGCCCGGTTGCGCGAGACCACGTTCCGGGCCACTTCCAGCTCGTCCAGGGCCAGTTCGACATCCCGGCGGTCGTCCACGTACGGCTCGAAGCAGGGCCAGTGCTGCACCATCAGTTCGCGCAGCTGCGGCAGCGTAAGGAAGCTGAGGACGTTGTCGTCGGCCGGATCCAGCAGGTAGCCCTTGCGGCGGCTGACCTCGCGTACGGCGACCGCGCGCTGCACCCACTCCTGGCCGGCCGGTCCGGCCGCCGCCACCACCCACTCGTCGCCGTGGACCGGTTCGTAGACGGGGCGCAGGACAGCGGCCACGACCGCGCGCAGCCGCTGTTCGACGAGGTTCAGCCAGATGTACGCCCGGCCGGCTCGCTGGGCGCGCGTACGCACCTCGCGCCAGGCGTCGGTGCCCCAGTCCAGCTCCGGGCCGATGGAGCTGGTCTCCATCGGCCTGGCCAGGGACACCGCACCGGGTGGGACCTCTGTGGAGTTCCCCTCGTGACCCTCGTCACCAGGGGGCAGCTCCAGCCCTCCCGAGCCCACCCGCGCACCGCCTTCCGCTCCCCCGAGCACTCCCCGTCCCAACGATCAAGGAAGGGTACTCCGGGAGCGGTCGGCGGTGCAGCCGGATGGGCAGGGTCATTCTCAACGAGGGAACCCCCAGTTGCCGTTCTGCCAGGCGACGTCGGCGGGAGTGAGCGGATTCATAGCCGTCACGTCCCTCGGGACGACGGAGAATCCCTGCCAGTGGACCGGCATGGGCTGCTGGTCCTCGTCCCGCACGATGTGGTGGAAGCCCACGTTGGCCCAGACGACCGGGCGCGTGAGGTTCTGGCCGTTGACCCACTTGTCGACGGACTTGGGGTGGCTGCCCGCGCACGTCGGGTTGTGGCTGGCGAACTTCTCGCAGCTGTTGTACTGCGTGAAGTAGAAGTCGTGCTTGGTGAAGCTACGACCCGGGAACTTCGTGCTGATGCCGGGGACGATCTCGTACGACCGGGCGTGTCCGTCCTTGTTCTTGCCGGTCGCGCTGACCACACGCCACCAGCGGTAGTTCTTGGAGTCGCCCGTCAGCTCCTTGGTGACCTTGGTGGCGGTGGTCTTGGTCTTCGGGCGGCCCTGTCCGGTGGTGACGGCCGAGTCGTACTGCTCGACGCGGTTCTTGGTGGAGCCGTCGAGCGCGAAGTCGAGCCGCCAGAAGACGTTGTGGCTGTGACTGGTGGCCTTCGCCCGGGCGCCCTTGCCGATCGGCCAGCCACGGCCGTCGCCGGCGTCGTAGTCGTCGTAGGAGAGGCTGCCGGTCGCGCCGACGTTCATGTTGATCGCGCCGTCGTCCTGGAAGCGCCACTCGGTGATGTACTCGTACCAGCCGACCTGGTTGACCGTGTAGACGAGCAGGTCCTTGCCCTGGGCCTGGTAGGTCTTGTTCCCGTCGTTCATACGGTAGGCGTGGCCCCGGGAGCGGGTGGTGGTGCACAGGCCCTTGACGTTGGGGTCCTCGGTCCAGGCATCGGGGACCTTGACCGTCTTGATGGTGCCGCCGGGGCACTCGCCCGGCGACAGTGCCATCAGGCCCTGGGCGAAGGGCTGGCCCGTCAGGTCGTCGAACTCGTTCTTCCCGTCGTCGTACGGGACGTGGATCTGGCCGAGCCGGGCGCTGTTGAGGACCTTGATCGGCTTGGTCTCGCCCTTGGGCTGGTAGGAGATGTGGTCCAGGACGAGTCCGGCCTTGCCGTCGTAGCGCCAGCACATCCGCCAGGTCGTGCCGCCGGAGAGCTTCTGCTCGATGCGGTAGGCGGCGCTGCAGTCGGCGGCCGGCGCGGGGGCGGCTTTCGGCTGGGCGGCGGCCGGTCCGGCGGCGGTCGTCACGCCGGCGGCCAGAGTGGCCACGGTCAGGCCCACGGCCGCCGCCCGCCTGCGGGCACGGCTCATTCTGTTCACGCGCATGAAGAAATGACTCCCTTACAGGAGGTGCAAGCACTGGGTGCGAGTTGGAAAAGTGAACGGAGAGCCGCTCAGTCGAGCTTGGCCACCTTGCGGGCGCTCAGATCGATCACGAGAGCCCGGGTGTCGATCCACGGGCCGTTCTTGACCTTCACGAACAGCCGCACGCAGCGGTGCTCACCGCACTTGTCGAGAGCGGCGGACTGGGCGCCCGGATCGGCCCGGTAGATGCCTGCGCTGAGCTGCAGCTGGTCCGGGGAGGTGAGCTCCTTGCCGATGGCGTCCTTGTAGTCGGCCTTCAGGTCCGCGCCCAGCGGGTCGGCGATCAGGAGCCTGGCCGCCTCGATGCCCTCGGCGCGACTCGGGGGCGGCTGGACGCCCTGCGCGGTGTAGGACTTCTCGACCTTCCCGGTGTCGAGATTGACGGTCTTCGTCACGAGGGAGTCGTTCTTGTAGTCGTAGAACGTCACCTCGGCCCGGCGCGGCACGTTCGAGGAGTCCAGTTCGCCGGCCTCCGGCTCGGCGAGGCCGACACTGAGCCGCTGCGCGCCTCGGTCACCTTCGACGTCCTCGCCGGCGCTGCGCAACTGCCGGTCCGCCGCGATGCTCGCGACCCGGTCGATCTCGTCGTCGGTCAGCGGATCGCTGCCCTTGCCCGTCTCCCCCTGGCTCGGCGCCTCCTCGACGACGCCCGGCGCCACCGCGCCGGGCCCCTGCCCCTGGGCCGCCTGCTGGACCGACTGGGCGCTGCTGTCGGTCCCTCCCGCCGTGTCGGCCCCCGCCGTCCCCGGCAGGGTGATTCCGACCATCACGGCGGTTCCGGCCACCGCGATGGCCGCACCTGCCACCACCTTGCCCAGATGGCGGTGCACTATTCTGCGCACATCTTCCCCCTACTCCCCGTACGTCCCCGGGAGTACGTGTTGCCCCACAGGTACGCCCTTGATGGCTATACCCACGTCTGCACTGGTCGACCGGTAAGAGGGGCGTAAGTCATAGGCGGTTCCATCACTTTCGGGGAGACTCGACGTCAAGGCTCCCCCGACGGCGCGCTCGAGCTGAAAGAGTCGTATCCATGCAGGTCTGGCCTGGAGAGGCATATCCACTCGGTGCCACCTACGACGGCGCCGGCACCAACTTCGCGGTCTTCACCGAGGCCGCGGACCGAGTAGAGCTGTGTCTGCTGCACGACGACGGCTCGGAGACGGCGGTGGAACTGCGGGAGAGCGACGCGTTCGTACGGCACGCGTACGTGCCGGGCGTCATGCCGGGACAGCGGTACGGGTTCCGGGTGCACGGCCCGTACGCCCCGGAGCGGGGCTTGCGCTGCAACTCCGCGAAGCTGTTGCTGGACCCGTACGCCAAGGCGATCAGCGGCTCCGTCGACTGGGGCGAGGAGGTGTACGGCTACCACTTCGGCGAACCCGACCGGCGCAACGACCTGGACTCGGCGCCGCACACGATGTCGTCGGTCGTGGTCAACCCGTACTTCGACTGGGGTGACGACCGGCGGCCGCGCACCGACTACCACCACACGGTGATCTACGAGGCCCATGTGAAGGGCCTGACGATGCGGCACCCGGGGCTGCCCGAGGAGCTGCGCGGCACCTACGCCGCCCTCGCGCACCCGGCGATCATCGAGCACCTCACCGAGCTGGGCGTGACGGCACTGGAGCTGATGCCCGTACACCAGTTCGTGAACGACCACCGCCTGGTCGACATGGGCCTGAACAACTACTGGGGCTACAACACCATCGGCTTCTTCGCCCCGCACAACGCGTACGCCTCCTGGGGCGACCGCGGCCAGCAGGTCCTGGAGTTCAAGTCGGCGGTGCGGGCGCTGCACGAGGCCGGCATCGAGGTCATCCTGGACGTGGTCTACAACCACACGGCCGAGGGCAACCACCTGGGCCCCACGCTGTCCTTCCGGGGGTTGGACAACCCGCAGTACTACCGCCTGACGGACGACCCGCGGTACTACATGGACACCACCGGGACCGGGAACTCGCTGCTCATGCGGTCCCCGCACGTCCTTCAGCTGATCATGGACTCGCTGCGCTACTGGGTCACCGAGATGCATGTCGACGGCTTCCGCTTCGACCTCGCGGCCACCCTGGCCCGGCAGTTCCACGAGGTGGACCGGCTGTCGTCGTTCTTCGACCTGGTGCAGCAGGACCCGGTGGTCTCCCAGGTGAAGCTGATCGCCGAGCCGTGGGACGTGGGCGAGGGCGGCTACCAGGTGGGGAACTTCCCGCCGCTGTGGACCGAGTGGAACGGCAAGTACCGCGACACCGTACGGGACCTATGGCGCGGGGAGCCGCGCACGCTGGCGGAGTTCGCGTCCCGGCTGACGGGCTCGTCCGACCTGTACCAGGACGACGGGCGGCGCCCGCTGGCCTCGATCAACTTCGTGACCTGCCACGACGGGTTCACCCTGCACGACCTCGTCTCGTACAACCACAAGCACAACCACGCCAACGGCGAGGACAACCGCGACGGCGAGAGCCACAACCGGTCCTGGAACTGCGGGGCGGAGGGCGAGACCGACGACCCGGCCGTCCTGGAGCTGCGCGCCCGCCAGATGCGCAACTTCATCGCCACGCTGATGCTGTCCCAGGGCGTGCCGATGATCAGCCACGGCGACGAGTTCGCACGCACGCAGCGCGGCAACAACAACGCCTACTGCCAGGACAGCGAGCTGGCGTGGGTCGAGTGGCCGCAGGACGGGGACGGCGGGGAGGACGGCTCAGGCGGCGATGCGGCGGGGCTGCCCCGTGAGCTGCTCGCCTTCACGCGCGCGATGGTGGGGCTGCGGCGGGACCATCCGGTCTTCCGCAGGCGGCGCTTCTTCCACGGGCGGCCGGTGCACGGCACCCACGACGATCTGTCGGACATCGCCTGGTTCACCCCGCAGGGCAAGGAGATGACCCAGCGGGACTGGGACCGGGCGCAGGCGTCGGCGCTGACGGTGTTCCTCAACGGCAACGCGATCTCGGAGCCGGGCCCGCGCGGGGAGCGCATCACCGACGACTCGTTCCTGCTGATGTTCAACGCCTCCCCCAAGACCCTCGACTTCGTCGTGCCGGTCGACCACGGCCGCCAGTGGCAGGTGGTCGTGGACACCGCCCGCGCGGACGGGGTGCCGCCGGGGACGGGACCGAAGGTGCAGGCCGGGGACCGGTTGACGCTGGTGGACCGGAGCCTGACGGTGTTGCAGCGGCCGGTCTAGGACGGCGGCGCGGCCCGCTCGCGGCGGCGCGTCCGGGGTACGACGCCGGGTGCGCCGTCGGCGTGGTCGGAAGGTCCACGTGGCGGGGCCGATGACACGAAGGGCGGCAGGGCGGGTACGTAGCTCTCCATGACACCTGAGCGATCTGACCCGATGGTGCCGACCGCCACCTACCGGCTGCAGCTGCAGCCCTCGTTCCCGTTCGGGGCCGCGGCGGCGGCCGTGCCGTACCTGGCCTCGCTCGGCGTCTCGCATCTGCACCTGTCCCCCGTCCTGGAGGCGGTCCCGGGGTCGGGGCACGGCTATGACGTCGTCGACCACGCGCGCGTGCGCGAGGAACTGGGCGGGGAGGAGGGGCTGCGCGCGCTGGCGCGCACCGCGCGCGAGCACGGCCTGGGCCTGGTGGTGGACATCGTGCCGAACCACATGGCCATGGTCCCGCGCCACAACCGCGCCCTGTGGGAGGTGCTGCGCGAGGGCCCCAAGTCGCCGTACGCGCGCTGGTTCGACATCGACTGGGAGGCGCAGGGCGGCCAGGTGCTGCTGCCGGTGCTGGGCCACCCGCTGGGCGAGGAACTCGGCAACCTGGAGGTCGACGGGGACCTCCTGCGCTACTACGACCACGTGTTCCCGCTGCGCGAGGGCACCGAGGACCTGCCGCTGCCGCAGCTCCTGGACGCCCAGTGGTACCGCCCGGTGTGGTGGCGACTGGCCCGTACGGAACTCAACTACCGGCGGTTCTTCAGCATCTCGGAGCTGATCGGCGTGCGGGTCGAGGACCCGGAGGTGTTCGAGGCCACCCACGCCAAGATCCTCCAGCTGCTCCACGAGGGTGTGATCGACGGGCTGCGCATCGACCATCCGGACGGTCTCGCCGACCCCGACGCGTACCTCCGGCGCCTGCACGAGGCGACCGGCGGGCGCTGGACGGTCGTGGAGAAGATCCTGTCGGACGGGGAGCACCTGCCGGCCTCCTGGCCCGTCGCGGGCACCACCGGCTACGACGCCCTGCGGCACGTCGACGGCGTCTTCACCGACCCGGCCGGGTTCGGGGAACTCCTCGGCCAGTACCGGCGGTTCGCGGCCCCGCAGACGGACCGGGGCGGGGACTGGGAGGCGACGGTGCGGCGGGCGGCGTACAAGGTGCTCACGCACGAGCTGGCCACGGAGATCGACCGGCTGACGCGGGTGGCGAGCCGTGTGTGCGCCCTGTCCCCGGAGCCCGCGCTGCGCGACCGCGCGCCCTGGGCGCTGCGCACCGCCCTCCAGGAGCTCCTCGTCCGGCTGGAGGTCTACCGGCCGTACGCCTCCGGTGACGCGGCCCGGGTGGTCACCGAGGAGGCCGCGGCCGAGGCCCGGCTCGCCTTCGTCGTGCCCGAGGAGGCGGGCGCGGTCGACGTCGTGCGCGAGCTGGTGCTCGGGCGGGCCGGTGACGGGCCGGACCACGTGGAGTTCCGGACGCGGTTCGCGCAGACGGCGTCGGCGCTGCGGGCCAAGTCGGTGGAGGACACGGCGTTCTACCGCTATGTGCCGCTGCTGTCGGCGACCGAGGTGGGCGGGAACCCGGGGAGCCCCGCGGTCTCGCCGGACGAGTTCCACGCGTACTGCGCGCGCGTGCAGCGCGACTGGCCGCTGACCGGGACGGTGGCGTCGACGCACGACACCAAGCGCAGCGCCGACGTACGGGCCGCGCTGGCCGTGCTCACCGAGTGCCCGGAGCGCTGGGCGGACGTGCTGACCGAGGTGACCCGCGAGGGCGAGGGCGTGCCGGACGCGCAACTGGCGTGGGCCGCCTGGCAGACGGTGTTCGGGCTGGGCGAGGCGGCCGTGGAACGCGTGCAGGAAGCGCTGCTGAAGCATGTGCGCGAGGCCGGGCTGTTCACGAGCTGGACGGAGCAGGAGCCGCCGTACGAGGAGGCGGTGGCGGCGTTCGTCGCGGCGGGCCCGTGCGGGGCGCCGGGCGAGCGCGTGGCCGCCTTCCGCGGCAGCCTCGAACCGCACATCCGGGCGAACGTGCTGGGCATGGCCCTGGCCCAGCTGACGATGCCCGGCGTCCCGGACGTCTATCAGGGCACCGAGGGCGAGTACCGGGCTCTGGTGGACCCGGACAACCGGCGGGCCGCGCGGTTCCCGCACGAGGAGCCGGGCGAGAAGGGCGCGGTGACGGCGGCGGCGCTACGGCTGCGCAGGCGGCGCCCCGACGTGTTCGGCGACTCGGCGTCGTACACCCCCTTGGCCGCCGAGGGACCGGCGGCCGCCCACTGCCTGGCCTTCGTGCGCTCCGGAGAAGTGGTGACCGCCGTGACGCGCCTGTCGTTGCGGCTGGCACAGGCGGGCGGCTGGCACGACACCACGCTGGCGCTGCCTGCGGGGCGGTGGGCCGACGCGCTGGCTCCGGAGCGGGAGTTCTCCGGGCACGCGCGCGTGGAGGAACTGTTCGAGCGGCTGCCGGTGGCGTTGCTGGAGCGGGTCGGTGGGGAGGGAGCGGGGTGAGGAGGTGAGGGCGTCGGCCGCCACCTGACGGCGCGTGTTCCACTCGGCGCCTGACCCGGAGTCCGGTGGTCCGGATGGTCGGCGGACCACGGTGAAATGCCGGCTGGTCGCTACGAGGGGAGGTGGCCTGTGAAGGCCGTTTGGAAGCACGTGTTCTTGGTGAAGTGCTCCAGATAGCGGGGGTCGCTCGCCTCTAGGGTGAAGTCGGCGGACGTCCAGGCAGCCATGATGAGCTGCAGGCCGAATACGGGCCCCTGGGAGAACCTCTGGCGGTCAATGCAACCGGGCGCCCCCTGAAGGCGCCCCGTGAACTTCTTGACACCTCAACGAGAGCGTGGGGTACTGCGGATTGCGAAGCAGGCGGACGTGACGGGGGTGAGTCTCCTGCCGGAGCTGCGTTACCCCACCCTTTCCGAACTGACCCTGTCTGCCCGGGCACTGGCCGCTCACCGACCGGGCCTGTGCACACTGAGACAGGTGGGGGCCTCCCGGGCCGGCAGACCCCTCCACCTGCTGTCCGTCGGCCACGCCCGGCGTGCCGTCCTGGTGGTGGCGGGCGCGCACGCCAACGAACCGATCGGGAGCTCCACCCTCCTCGCGGTCGCCGAACGTGTCCTGCACGAACCGGAGTTACGGTCCGACACCTCCTGGCACTTCCTGCTGTGCGCCGACCCCGACGGGGCGGCCCTGCATGTCACCCCGGCGCCCCGCAGCCTGTTCGACTACCACCTCGGGTTCTTCCGGCCGGCGGCCCCGGAGCAGCCGGAGTGGGCGCCGGCCGCACTGCCGCCGGACCGGCTGCCACCCGAGACGCGCGCGCTGACCCGCGTCATCGACGAACTGCGTCCCTACCTCCAGGTGACCCTGCACGGCACCGATCTGGGCGGCAGCTGGGTGCAGTTGACGAAGGACGTGCCGGGTCTCGCCGAACCGTTCGCGAAGTCCGCGGCGCACCTGCACATCCCGGTGGAGACCGGGGCGTCGGACGCGGCGGGCTGGCCGGCGGCCGGGCCCGGGGTGCATGTGATGCCGGCGCCGGGCGCGGGCGCGGCGTATCCGAGCATGCCGGACGACGCCCGCAGCAGCACCTGGTACCACGTGCACCGGTACGGCGGTCTGACCGCGGTCGTCGAGGTGCCGATGTGGGCGAGCGACCTGGTGGACGACCCGGCGCCACATCCGGATCCGGCCGGGGCGATGCGGCGGCTGGCGGCCCGGCTGCGGCGGGACGCGCTGGAGGTGGAGCGGGTGCTCGGCGAGGCGCTCCCCCGCCTGGACGGCTTCGACGGGCCCCTGTTGCGGGCGGCGAAGTGGGCGCTGGAGCTGGTGCCGGGCCTCGCGGCCGACTGGATGCACGGCCCTCCGGCCGACGACACCATGGCGTACGTCGGCAGCGTGGACGCCTTCGGGCGCCGGCTGCCGCTGCGCGCCGCGGCCATGCTGCTGCGCGTCCTGCAGGAGGCCGACGACAGTGCGGCGCCGCGTCTCGAGCACCTCGTGGCGACCTGGAGCGACGCCTTCGCCGAGCGCTTCCGCGCCCGCTGGGTGCCGTTGGGGCACCAGGTCGAGCACCAGTCCCGAACGGTCGTCGCGGCGGCGCTGCACGCGCGTGACCGGGCGGTGTGAGCCGCGCCGCCGCACACGCGCGTGCGGCGCCGTGCGCCCACGGCGTCAGCTGTCGACGGCGAACACCGCGCCCGTCCGCGCCGCCATCCCACACCCGTTCGAGAACGTCTCGTGGTACTCGATCGGGCGGCCGTTCCACTCCCCGCGCGCGTGGGCGGTCACCGGCGCGTAGATCATCGGGCAGAAGGCGTCCTTTTGTTCGAGTTTGCGGATGTCGCCGCCCACCCGGTCGAGCTCCGCGCAGGCCGCCGCCGCCTTCTGGTGGCCCTGCGGCGGGTCGCACAGCAGCAGCCTGCCGGGCGTCTCGGCGTGGTGGCGCTCGCCGCGGGTGACCGTGACGAAGAGCCAGTTGCCGGTGTCGGAGTGCTGGGCCGTCGCCTGGGGCGTGACCGTGCCGAGAGCAAGGGCGGTGGCCGCGGCGAGCAGACCGCCTCGTAGCGCTGTGATGCGTTGCGTCATTCCCGATGCATCGGCACGGCGGCGCCCGCGTTCCAGCCCGACTCACCCGAACGGGAGCACGCGGGCGCGTACCGACCGGCGAGTTCGAACGTGGCGAGCACCACCCGCGACTGGTACTCCACCTGGCGCGCGACCGGGATCCAGCGCGCCCCGCAGCCGTCGCGATAGTCCTCGCACCACTCGTCGAGGAGCCGGTCCAGTCGCGGCAGCACGCCGGCCGGGTCGCGTCCGGCGCCCGTCACGAGCTGGTGCAGAAGCCCGGCCGTCCGCAGCGCGAGGCGGCGCCCGGCGATGCGCAGGGCGGCCAGATGGGCGGTGCTCAGCGGGGGAAGGGGGTGGGCGCCACCGGTGACCGGGACGTCGGGGTCCCAGGTGTCGGCGAGCCCGGGGCAGACCAGTAAATAGTCGTCGACCGGGGCGAGCAGCCGGGCCGTCTCCGGTCCGGCGGACAGGTGGGGCCGCAGGCGCTCCAGCAGGCGGTCCAGGACGCGGGCGTCGTGGCGCAGGGTGTGGCTCACCCTGCGCAGGACCGTTTCCTCATCGGGGTGCGGGGCGCCGTCCTCCACCGCGGGCACTCCCCACATGGGGGCCTCGATCACCGCTGTGACGGTGCCGTGCCGGTAGGGATGGAACCACGTCGACTCGACGGCCGCCTCGGTGATGGCGGCGGCCAGGTCACCCCGGCGTGGCCTGGGGATCCGGTAGACGGCGGGTCCCAGCTCCGGCCAGTACAGGGTGTCGTAGGGACCGAGTTCGCGCGGGATGCCGAGGCGGGCGGCCGTGTGCGCGACGCGCCGGGCGAGGCCGGGCAGGTCGTGGGTCAGCTCGACGAATCCGCCGCCGACGTCGACGCCGTGCAGGGAGCACTGGAGGAAGGGCCGCAGTTCGTCCTGGAGGTCGAGCAGGGCGCGGGTCTCGGGCAGCGTGGCGGCGTCCGCGCCGTCGGGCAGCCATTCGGGCTGTTCCAGGAAGCCGGGCCGGAAGAAGTGCCGGAAGTAGCCGCCGAGGGTGTACGGGCCGTGCAGCCATCCCTCGTTGCGGCGCAGGCCGTCGGGGTCCAGGCACAGCAGCAGGTTCCAGGTGGCGTCGGCGCCCTCGTGCAGGCGCGGGTCGGCGAGTACGCGTTCGGCCAGCCGCAGCACGGTGGCGCCGCCCACCGGTTCGTTGGCGTGCGGGCCGGCCACGACGAGGGCCTGGCGGGTGCCGTGTCCGACGGACAGCAGCCACAGGGGCGTGCCGGCGCGGGACGTCCCGACGCGGCGCAGCCGCGCGTCACGGGGGCGGCGGGCGACGAGCGCGGCCGCGCGGGCGCCCAGCTCGTCGACGGTCGGGTAGCGGAGGAGTGGCGGCAGGGCACACCTCCACAATGCGGTGCCGTCGATTCACCTGGTGTGCATGGTGTACGCACAGTCAGTCACGACTTGACGGGTACGTCAACACCGCAGAGGTCGAGGAGACTTGAGTCAACGCGTCACGTAAAGCCGAGGCCAGAGGTGAGGTTCGGCTCAGTGCGCGGCGATCCGGAACGACATCCGGCCGAACCCGACCTGGTCGCCCTCGCGGACCACGACGGCACCGATGACCCGTCGTCCGTTCACGGTGGTGCCGTTGGTGGAGCCGAGGTCGCGCAGGACCCAGATGCCGGCCTGCTGGCTCAGCTCGGCGTGCACCCGGGACACCGTCTCGTGGGTCAGCCGCAGCCCGTTGGCGGGGTCGCGCCCGATGCGCAGCGGATGACCGGCCCCGGGGTGCGGCAGCAGCAGCTTGGGCAGCCGCTCCGCCTGCCATGCCCTGCGCAGCCGGACGGTGAAGCCGGAGATCGCCTCGACGGTGCCGAACACCAGGCGCGACATGCGGCTCTCGACCGGCAGGTCGGCGGTGAGCACGGCGAGCTCGTCGGCGCGGCGGGCGGCGAGGGCGAGCTCCATGCGCCGCACGAACGTGTCGTGCGACAGCCGGCCCATGGCGACGCCGTCACGGAGCACCTTCAGCGCCTTGTCGCGCTCCGCGTCGGAGAGCCGCGCGGGGTACGTGTTGAACTCGAAGGACGACGTCACGGTGCTGATTGTCGGTCAGCGGACCCCGGCTGTCCAGAAAACGCGGAAACGGCCGCCACGCGCGCGTGATCGACGGGACGAGCCACGACACCCGGCGCAAAAGGGAAGATTCAAAAGCGGATTGATCTCGTTTGAAGCACCATGGACGGGCTACATCACGGTGAGCAGACGAAGGGGAACCGTCCGTGCAGTTCGAGGTGTGGGCACCACAGGCCGGCCGTGTGACGCTCCATTGCGAGGGCGCCACGCGCGCGTTGGAGCGCGATCCCGATCGCGCGGGATGGTGGTGGGGGGAGGCGGAGGCACAGGACGGTACGCGGTACGGCTTCGCGCTCGACGACGGCCCCGTGCTGCCCGATCCGCGCTCCCGCAGGCAGCCGGACGGCCCGGACGGGCTGAGCGCGGTCGTCGACCACGGGCAGTACGCGTGGCGCGGCGAATGGGCCGGGCGTCCGCTGCCGGGCGCGGTGCTGTACGAGCTGCACGTGGGCACGTACACGCCTGAGGGCACGCTGGACGCGGCCGCCGAGCGGCTCGGTCACCTCGCCGAACTGGGCGTCACCCATGTCGAGTTGATGCCGCTGAGCCCCTTCCCGGGGCGGCACGGCTGGGGCTACGAGGGGGTCTCGCTGTGGGCCGTGCACGAGCCGTACGGCGGACCCGAGGCGCTGAAGCGCTTTGTCGACCGGGCGCACGAACTGGGCCTGGGCGTGGTCCTCGATGTCGTGCACAACCACTTCGGCCCGTCGGGGAACCACCTGCCCGCCTTCGGGCCCTACCTCACGGACACGCATCACACGCCCTGGGGTTCCGCCGTCAACCTGGACGCGCCCGGCTCGGACGAGGTGCGCGCGTATCTCGTGGAGAGCTCGCTGGCGTGGCTGCGGGACTACCGGCTCGACGGGCTGCGCCTGGACGCGGTGCACGCGCTGGTGGACACGCGCGCGTGCCACTTCCTGGAGGAGCTGTCGGCGGCCGTCGACGCCCTCTCCGCGGACATCGGCCGCCCGCTGTTCCTGATCGCCGAGTCCGACCTGAACGACCCTCGCCTCATCACCGCGCGCGAGGAGGGCGGTCTGGGGCTGCACGCCCAGTGGAACGACGACTTCCACCACGCCCTGCACACCGCGCTGACCGGCGAGTCCCAGGGCTACTACGCCGACTTCGCCCGCGCTCCCATGGCGGCCCTCGCCAAGACCCTCACCGGCGGCTACTTCCACGACGGCACCTACTCCAGCTTCCGGGGCCGCAGTCACGGGCGGCGCCTGGACCGTACGCGCGTGGGGGCGCACCGCCTCCTCGGCTACAGCCAGACCCACGACCAGGTGGGCAACCGTGCCCAGGGCGACCGGCTCGCGGCCTCGTTCCTGCCGGGGTCCCCCGGCCTGCTGGCCTGCGCGGCCACGCTGACGCTGACCGCGCCGTTCACCCCGATGCTGTTCATGGGCGAGGAGTGGGCGGCGGGCACGCCCTGGCAGTTCTTCACCGACCACACCGATCCGGAGCTCGCCGAGGCGGTACGGCGGGGCAGACGCCGTGAGTTCGCCGCACATGGCTGGGCCGAGGAGGAGGTGCCCGATCCGCAGGACCCGGCGACCCGGGACCGCTCCTGCCTCGACTGGTCCGAGCTCGACCGCGAGCCCCACGCGCGCGTGCTGGCCTGGTACCGCCGCCTCATCGCCCTGCGCCACGAGCACCCCGACCTCACGGATCCCGACCTCGCCGACACCAAGGTGGCCTTCGACGAGCAGGAGCGCTGGCTGGCCTTCCGCCGCGGCGACGTACGGGTGGCGGTCAACCTCGCCGAGGAACCGGCGGCGATCCCCCTGGGGCCCCGTCGGGCGGACGTCCTGGCCGCGTGGGAGCCCGTGGAGGCTCCGGGCGCGGACGGGGTGCTGCACGTGCCCGGGGAGTCGGGCGTGGTGCTGTTGCAGGGATGAGGGCGGTGGCCGGGCCGGCGTGGCGGCGGGCGACAGGGCACAGGCCCTAGAGCTCCTCTCCCTCGTCGTCCTCCCTGAGCTCCGTCACCCGCTCCAGCAGGATCGCCTCCCACGCCTGCCGCAGCTGCGCCCTCAGCGACTGCGGTGACGTGTCGCCCTTGCCGTCGAGGCGGTCGGCGAGACGGATCACCGCGTCGCAGCGGGCGAGCCAGAGGCCGCGCAGACAGGGGCGGGCGCCGTAGCCGGCGAGGGTGGCGGCGCGGACGGCGGCCGGGGAGCCGACGGCGAGGGCGAGGCCGGCGATGTCCTCGGCGGGGTCGCCGAGGACGGTGTCGGCCCAGCCGAGGACGCCGCGCACCCGGCCGTCGGCGCTGACGACGAGGTGGTCGTCGGTGAGGGCGTGGTGGACGAGGACCGCGGTGCCGGACTGTGCCGCGAGCTGTACGGCGGCCGGCTGGGTGAGCTGGCGCAGCCGGGCGGCGTCGAACTCGTCCGCGGCGGCGAGGCGCCCGGCGGCGCGTTCGGCCCCGTCCCCGTCCCCGCCCTCGCTCCCCGTCACCGACGCCACAGCTCCCCTCACCACCCCGGCCGCCGTCGGCTCGTGCGCGGCGGTGCTCT